>DATEZX010000167.1:0-2351 GCA_035255225.1 Candidatus Limnocylindrales bacterium | reverse complement strand
GTGCCGGACGCAGGCGGCACCCGACCAGGCGAGCCCGGAGCGCCGCCTCGTGAGCGAGGCCCGCTCCGCGCGGTCGGGCGGGCAGGTTCGGGCTGCGCGCCTCACCGACCTGGCCGCGCTTGGTGAGCTGTCGCGCCTGTCGCAGACCACCGACGCCAACGCCCGGACCCTCGGGCTGCCGGTCAACGGCCCGCCGATCGGGATGTTCAGCCTGTTCCGGCTGCCGCTCGTCGCGTTCCGGCCGCACGACCTGCTGTTCGTCTACGAGTCGGACCGGCACCTCTCTGGCCTCGTGCGCGTGGAGCGCGAGAACTGGCGCGACGACTGGACGGTCGTCGAGCTGGACGCGATCGGGGGTTCCGGTACCGGCGAGATCCGGCACCGCCTCCTCCAGCAGGTGCTGCGCGAGGGGCAGAAGCGCGGCGCGGTCCGCTTCCACGTGGCCTGCGCGGACGCGGACGACAACGTGGAGCTGTTCATGCAGGCCGGCTTCGTCCGCTACGGCGAGGAGCACGTCCTGTACCGGCCGCCGGAGCCGCCGCTCCCACGCCCGTGGACCGAGGAGCGGGCGGCCGCCGGGCACATCCGCCAGGCACGGCCGGTCGACGCCAACGCCCTCATGCAGCTCTACGGCGCCGTCACCCCGGCGCCCGTCCAGCGCCTCGAGGCCTTCCGGATCCCCGACTGGGAGCGGCAGGGCTCGAACTGGCGCGTGCCGCGCAGCTCCCTCGCGCCGATCCTGCGCTTCGCCGACCTCGACGGCTACGTCCAGGACAGCCCGGACGGCTCGCGGATCGACGCCTTCATCCAGATCGGGGTCGCGCGCGAGGACCAGCCCCACTACCTGCGGCCGATGGGTCGCCCGGAGATCGACCTCGGGCCGCTGGTCGAGTTCGGGCTGGGCATGATCGCGGCGCAGGTGGACAAGGGCTCCGGCCGGCCGAATCACGGCGTCCTCGCGCCCGTGCGAACCTACGAGGCACCGGCGGATCGCCGACTCGAGGAGTCGGGCTTCGCCGAGATCGCGACCGTCACGCTGCTCATGAAGGAGACCCTCGTTCGGGTCGCCGAACCGGGGCTCGTGCCCGCCGCGGTCCGCCAGCTGGAGGTCACGCGTGGCTCCTGAACGGTCCGCAGATCGAAGGGAACGAGCCGAGCGCCGCGAGGCGACGGACGACCTCGACGTCCTGCTGGCCGCCCTGCCGCCCGAGATCGTCGCGGCGATCGACGCGCTCACCGATCGCGAGCAGCTGATCGAGGTCGTCATGGACCTCGGCCGCCGGCCTGAGGCGCGCTACCCGGACTCGGAGGTCGAGCTGCTGGACCGGGAGATCGCCGAGGCGGACATCGCCTACGTCGTCGACCACATCGGGACGTTCGGCGACGACAACCGCGCCGGGATCGAGCGGACGCTCCACCGGATCAGCGCGATCCGGAACCGCAACGGCAAGGTCGTCGGGCTGACGTGCCGGATCGGGCGCGCGGTCTTCGGGACGATCGAGATCATCGCCGACTTCGTCGAGACCGGGAAGTCGCTGCTGATCATGGGCCGGCCGGGCATCGGCAAGACGACGATGCTCCGCGAGGCCGCGCGCGTGCTCGCCGATGACCTGGACAAGCGCGTCGTGGTGGTCGACACGTCCAACGAGATCGCGGGCGACGGCGATATCCCCCACCCGGCGATCGGCAAGGCCCGCCGGATGCAGGTCCGCACGCCGTCGCTCCAGCACGAGGTGATGATCGAGGCGGTGGAGAACCACATGCCCCAGGTCATCGTCATCGACGAGATCGGGACCGAGCTCGAGGCCCAGGCCGCGCGCACGATCGCCGAACGGGGCGTGCAGCTCATCGGCACCGCTCACGGCAACACGCTCGACAACCTGATGCTCAACCCGACGCTGTCCGACCTCATCGGGGGCATCCAGTCGGTGACCCTCGGCGACGAAGAGGCTCGCCGCCGCCGCTCCCAGAAGAGCGTGCTCGAGCGCAAGGCGCCGCCGACGTTCGACGTCGTCATCGAGATCCAGGACCGCGAGAAGGTGCTGGTCCACGCGGACGTCGCCGAGACGGTGGACTCGATCCTGCGCGGCGACGTCCAGTCGCCCGAGCTGCGCTGGCGCGACGACGAGGGCGTGCATCGCTCGCAGTCCCGGCCGCGGCCCTCACCGCGCGAGCAGCTGGCACCGGACCGGTTCTCCGGGCTGATCGGCTCGGGCAGCGGCTGGCGCACGGAGCCGAGCTGGCGCGGGGACAGCGGGTACCGTGGCGACCCCGGCTACCGTGGCGGCTCGGGCTCGGGCTACCTGCCCGGCGAGCGGCCCGGTGTCCGTCCCGGGTTCCGGCCCGGCGCG
>DATEZX010000166.1:0-2429 GCA_035255225.1 Candidatus Limnocylindrales bacterium | reverse complement strand
GGGGCGCCGCGGTCCAGCTCGGACATCCGGGTCGGCCGGGCCATCGCCTCGTTCTGCGTCGTCGGGCAGGGCGACGACGGCGGGACGACGACGGTCGTCATCCCGAGCGCCTACAAGGTGACGATCACCGGCGGCTCGGGTAGCGAGCTCAAGCAGGTGGCGTCGACGGGCACGGCGACCAGCTCCGCGACCTGGTCCACCGGTCAGCTCGGGGCGCCGTACGCGTTCTGGGCCTGCCTGAGCGGCACGAACGACGCCGGCTACACGACCTTCACGACGACGAGCCCGGCCGGTCGCGAGATCGATCTCGAGGCGTGGCCGGAGGATCCGACCTGGAAGACCGAGGTCCAGGGCGAGCTCAAGACCATCCTGCCGAAGCTGGAGGCCATCGTCGGCCGTGAGCTGCCGGGCCGCGGGCCGATCGTCCTGCGCGAGGTGGCCGGCAGCGAGCTCGGCAACTACGCCGGGTTCTACAACCCCGAGACCGGCGTCGTCGTCCTCGGCGAGGACCTCGGCCAGGGCGGAGTCGTCGCCCACGAGCTGTCGCACGCCTGGTTCAACGGCCAGTACTTCTTCAGCACCTGGATGTCCGAGGGCATGGCCGAGTGGGCACGCATCTCGACGATTCCGGACACCTGCCCAACGCCCGGCTCGTACCCCGGCGACGGCGCGCCCAACCTCTCGAACTGGCAGTTCGCGGGCCCGCGCGCCACCACGACCGACATCGCGGTCGTCCACTACCAGTACGAGGCGGCGTGCTACGTGGTCAACAGCCTCGCCGCGAAGGCCGGCCCGGACAACTGGCGCCTCGTCCTCAAGGCCCTGCTGAACAACGAGCGGGCCTACCGTGCGCCCGGCCTCGTCCTGACCGGGCCGAACATCCAGGCGAGCTGGCGGGAATGGCTCGACGCGGTCGACGAGCTGGGGCTCGTTCCCGCGGGCGTGACCGACCTCGACTACGCCCAGAACCTGCTCGCCCAATACGGCATCGCCACCGACGCTGCCACGCTGGGCAATCGCTCGCGGGCCCGGGCCCACTACCACAAGCTCGTCGCCGAGCTCGGCGACTGGACGATGCCACAGGCGGTGCTCCTGCCGATGTCGACCTGGGGCTTCGGCGTGGCCGAGAGCGCGATGAGCCAGGTCGAGGCGATCCTCGCCTCCGTGGCCGCGGCCGACGCGGCCCTGCCGGGCCTCGACGCCGCGAACGGCCCGGTCCGGGCGCAGTTCGAGAAGGCCAGGAGCGTCGACGACCTGAAGGCCGCGGCGGCTCTCGCCGCCGACCAGGCCGCGGCCGCGAAGGCCGTCGCGGCCGCGGCCGCACGAGTCGCCGCGCCGCGCGACACGGTGACCCAGATCGGGCTGGCCGGCACGGACCTCGACGGCCCGATGGCTGCAGCCACCGTCGCCGCGAAGGCGGGCGACGTCAAGGCTGCCCAGGCCGATGTGGATCAGGTCAATGCGCTGCTCGACGGCGCCTCGCAGCAGGGGACGTTGCGGATCGCGCTTGCTGGCGGGGTGGCGCTCGCGGTCCTCCTGCTGCTGGCGTTCGTGGTGGTCCGGCTGCGCCGGCAGCGGCAGCGGCGGCTCGGGCTCGCGATGTCGACCGCCATGCCCCCGACAGACGGGGCCTCCGTCGACGTGGCAACCGGCGAACCCGCGGCCACCCAGTGGACGCCCGCGGAGCCTCCAGCCCCTGAGCCCCCAACTCCGGGGCCTCCGCCCGATTCGCCACCCGAGGTGCCGCCCGGCACCGGCCCCTGACCAACGCCCCATCGACGTCATGGCCGTCGATCGCGAACCCTTGACGGCGTGGACGACCGGGGGAGCAACCGCCGCGATTCGCGGCTGCTCGTCGTGCTCGCGACGGTCGCCGTCGTGCTGCTCGTGACGGTCGGTGCCGACGGCCGCCTGCCGCAGGGCGTGCCCGCCTCCATGCTCACCAGCTCGGCCGATCCGTCGACGGCCCTCGCCGACGCATCCGGCGCCGCCGCCCCGAGGCAGGCGCTCGCGCCGGCGGCCACGCCGGCTCCGAGCGGCACACCAGCTCCGAGCGTCACACCAGCCCCGACGGGCACGCCGGCCCCAGCCCGAACCTCCGCTCCGAGCCGCAGTCCGGCCGCGACCCGCAAGCCAACCGCGACCGCGACGCCCAGGCCCACCTCGGCCCCCGCACCGTGCCGGCTCTTCCCATCGGACAACGTCTGGAACACCCGGATCGACAGCCTGCCCGTGGCGGGGAACTCGGCCGCGATGCTCGCGGCGATCGGCCTGGCGGCCTACCTTCACCCCGACTTCAGCTCGCTCGCCTGGAACGGCGGCAAGGGCTACGGCATCCCATTCAACAAGGTCAACCTCTCGACCCCGCGCTACACCTTCGCCTTCACCTACGCCGACGAGTCAGACCCGGGGCCGTACCCGGTGCCGTC
>DATEZX010000165.1:0-28118 GCA_035255225.1 Candidatus Limnocylindrales bacterium | reverse complement strand
GGAGAGCCGGAACTCGTTCGCCGACGGCGAGTCGACGTACGGGCTGTCGCCGCTTGCCAAGTCGTACGCGGCGGGCATCCTGACGCACGCCCGGGGCATGATCGCGGTGCTTGCGCCGCTCGTGAACAGCTACAAGCGGCTGGTCCCGGGCTACGAGGCACCGACGTACCTGACGTGGGGCCGCACGAACCGCTCGGCGCTCATCCGCGTGCCGATGGTCTCGCCCGGCAAGTCGGTCGAGGGCACGCGGTGCGAGGTCCGCTGCCCGGACCCGTCCTCGAACACGTACCTCGCCTTCGCGGCGATGATCGCGGCCGGTCTCGACGGGGTCGAGAAGGGCCTGACCCTCGGCGAGCCGGTCGAGGAGTCGCTCTTCGAGATGGACGCCGCCCAGATTGCCTCGAAGGGCATCAAGGAGTTGCCCGGCACGCTCGGCGAGGCCCTCGAGGAGCTGTCCCGCGACGACGTCATCCGGGAGGCCCTTGGCGACCACGTCTACGGCCACTTCGTCGAGGCCAAGCGCGAGGAGTGGGACGAGTACCGGACCCAGGTCTCCGATTGGGAGCTCGAGAAGTACCTCGAGCAGTTCTAGCGGGCGGCGTCCCGAGCGAGGAACATCGTCGACGCGGCACGGGCGCTCGGGGCGCTCGCGTCACGGCCTGACCGAGCGGCCGGCGTCCCCCGGCCGCTCGGTCGCTTTCCGCGACAGTCTCGCGACCGGTCCGGGCGCCCGCGGCGCCGCGAGTGGTGCGATACTAGACAGCTAGTATAGAAAGTAGTATGGTTCCGGACGTCGGCCGTCCAGGCCGCGTCCCCATCGCCGCGTCGCAGCCTCCCGCGCGACGCGGCGTCCGATCGTCCGGAGACCGCCCGTGCAGCCACGCCCGCCCCGTCGCCCCGCCCCGCTACGCCGTGCCACGTCACCGTCGACGACGGCGCCGGCGACGCGGGCGCGAAGGTCCCCGGCGGCGGGGCTGCGACCCCGGGTCGACGATCGCGCTCGTGCGGCGATCGACGCCATCGAGGTCCCGATCTCGGTGACCTCCGCCGTGCGCGATCGCGATGGCCGGCTGCTCGACTTCCGGCTGGAGGCGGTGAACGTCGCCGCCGCGCTGTGGGCCGGTCTCGATCGCGCCGCGGTCCACGGACGCCTGGCGACGGATCTTCTGCCGGGCCTCCGGTCGGCCGGCCTGTTCGATGAGCTCGAGCGCGTCGTCACGACGGGCCGACCCTTTCGGCAGCGCGGTCGCTACGAGGGTTCGGTCGAGGCGGGCCGCCGCTTCGACGCGACGTACGAGCTGATGGCCGTGCAGCACGGCGACGGCTACGCCAGCGCTTGGGCCGAGCGTGATGGGGGCACTGGTTCGACCGCCGATCTCGAGGCTGTGCTGGACCAGGTCCGGGCCGCGATGCCGCTTGTGCGACCCGAGGCGTCAACGGCCCCGGCGGACCTTCGCCCCCCGACCTGACCACCGGCGCCGCGGCGGCGAGCCGGCCCGGGCTATCCTCCCGCCGTGGCCGGCGGCGCGTCACCGATCATCGATTCGGCGGCCGCCATCCGCCCCCGGCGGACGCTCTGGCTGCTCGCCATCGCCCATGCCGTGAATCACGCCCAGGCGGTCATCCTGCCGCCCCTGTTCCTGCTCGCCATCGCCGAGTTCAACGTCCCTGTCGCCGCGATCGCGTTCGTGTCGGCGGCTGGGTCGATCAGCTCCGGGCTCGTCCAGGCGACGTTTGCCGCCGTGACGCGGCGGGTCCCGCGGCGCTGGCTCATGGCGGTCGGCGGGCTGCTGTTCGGGGCGGGCTTCGCGGGCCAGGCCGTCGCCGGCAGCTGGCCGGCCTTCGCGGCCCTGAACATCGCCTCGCGAGTCGGTGGCTCGCCCCAGCACCCCGTCGGCAACGGCCTCCTCGCCGAGCAGTTCCCGCCCGAGCGGCGTGGCTTCGCGATCAGCGCCCACATCTCCGGCGGGAACGTCGGGACGGTCTTCGTCGCGATCTTCGGCCCGGCCCTGCTCTCGACGATCGGCTGGCGTGGCGTCTCGATTCTGCTTGGGATCCCCGCCGCGATCGTCGGCCTTGCCATCCTGGGCCTGGTCCGCGAGTCGGGCGCCGATCGCGCCGCCGCCATCGCGAGCGGGAGCGTCGGGGCCGGCGTCCGCACGAGCCTGCGCAGCCCGGTCATCCGGCGGATCTACCTGGCCTCGGTCCTCGGCGGCGGCGGACGCGGCCTCGGCGTGGCGAACCTCTTCGCCCTGCTCTACCTGTCGCACGTCCTGGCCCTGCCCGGCGACCTGACGTACACCATGTACGGCGCCCTCATCGTCCTGTCGGTGCCGATGCCGCTCGTCGCCGGCTGGCTGTCCGACCGTGTCGGCCGCCGGCCCGTCGTGGTCGGTGCGTACCTCGGCGGCGCCGTCGGGTTCCTGGTCTTCATCGCCGCCGGATCGAGCCTGCTGGGGTTGTGGATCGGGCTGGCGATCATGGGGCTGTTCTCGTTCGCCGAGAGCCCGCAGCTCCAGGCGCTCCTGGCGGACGTCGTGCCGACGTCGCTGCGGGACGTGACGTTCGCCCTGTACTTCACCCTTGCCTTCGGCGTCGGGTCGCTCTGGACCGCCCTGTACGGCGGGGTCATCGACGTCATCGGCGAGTCCGCCGGCCTGCCGCTCGTGTTCGTGCTGATGGCTGCGTCGTTCTTCGCGGCGGCGATCGTCATGTGGCCGGTTCGCGACGATGCGATCGTCGGGGCAGGGGCGCACGCGCTCGACGTCGAGCCGGTCGAAACGGTCTGACCGGTCCCGTTTGCTATCATCCCTGCGCCCTGCATGAACGGGCGACCTCGGTCGGGGCGTGGCGCAGCTTGGTAGCGCGTGTCGTTCGGGACGACAAGGTCGGAGGTTCAAATCCTCTCGCCCCGACCAACTTGACTTGATCATCGTGAGAGACGCCGGCCCCACTCATGGCTGTGAGCCAGGGGACCCAGGCCATGGGGCGTCGGGGTGCCGCCACGGGCGATCGAGTCACCACCTGTATGCCTGACGGTCGCAGCCCGCGCCGATCGGGGCCATCGCGTCGGTTCGCTGGAGGTCGAGTGGCGCGTCGGGTTGGAATCGAGCCGGGCGACGGCGGCGAGGTGAACGCCGCGCTGGCGCAGCGCCTCGAGCTGGATGAGCTGGCGTACGAGGCCAAGACCACGGCCGAGCGCATCGAGCGGCTGGTTGACATCGGCGCGATCGTTCCGGGGCCCGACGGGAGCTTTCAGCGTGCGGACGTCCTCCGTTCGCGAGTCGTTGCCGCATTCGAGGCCGAGGGCTTCTCGATCGACCAGCTGGCGATCGCCATTCGCGAGCACGCCCTCGTGCTCGATTCGGTGCACCTCTTCTACCCGGATCCGAGCCCGCGGACCGGACGCTCCTATCGGGAGCTCGTCGAGCAGCTCGGTCCGCGCGGAGGGCTGGTCGGGTCCGTCCTTTCGGCCATGGGCCTCTCGGCACCGTCCCCCGACGGGCAGACGCGGGTCGCCGAGGAGACACAGCTGCGCGCGCTCATCGAGGGCTGGTCGAGCGTGGATGAGCAATACACGGTTCGTGCGGCTCGGATCTTCGGGGAAGCCGCCCGTCGGGCTGCAGAGGGATGGGTGGCCCTCTTCGCCGAGGCGATCGCCAGGCCGCTCGAGGCGAGGTACGAGGCCGTCGACGAGGTCGTGCCGCGCCTCGTCGCGCCGGCGATGAGCCTCTCGCGCCTCGGCCCGAGGCTCATGTCGTGGCTCCTCGAGCGACATCTCGAGCGAGCGATGAACGACCTCAACATCGCCCGGATCGAGGCCCGGCTCGAGCGGCGCGGGCTGCTCCCGACGCGACCCGCCCACCCGCCGGCAGTGGCGTTCGTCGACGTGAGCGACTACACGCGGCTCACTGCCCAGGGCGGCGACGAGCTCGGTGCCCTCACCGCGGTCCGCCTCGGAGAGCTGGCAGAGACCATCGTCCGACGCCACGGTGGCCGCGTCGTGAAGCTGCTGGGGGATGGGGTCCTCCTCGTGTTCGAGGATCCCTGCACGGCGGTCACGACGGTGGCGGAGCTGATGGCCTCGATGCCCGAGGCCGATCTCCCGCCCGCCCACGGCAGCGTCCACGCCGGGCCCCTCGTCGAGCGCGACGGCGACGTCTACGGCACGACGGTGAACGTCGCTTCGCGCATCGCCGCCCACGCTGCTGCTGGCATGCTTCTCCTGAGCGACCCGGTGGTCCGCGAGTGTCCCGACATCGCGCCGTTGGTCGAACGCCTCGGCGACGTGACCCTCAAGGGCCTCGACGAGCCGATCTCGTTGTGCCGCTGGCTGGGGCCTCAGCTCGACCCCGTCGCGGGCCGGTGACCTGCTCCTGGCCGCCATGGTCTCGACCTGGGAGTGCCTGCGACATGCCTAGCCGGACACGACGGCCGCGACTGCTGGCGCTTGTGGTCGTCATGGTTCTCGCGAGCGGCTGCGGATCGCCGAGTCCGTCGTCGACCGCAGCGATCCCGCCATCGCCGGCGTCGACCGCTGGGCCGACGATCGCAGCGACGCCCGTCGCCCCGACGCCGACGCCCGGCCCGACCTCGCTCACGTGGCGGAAGGGTGGCGTCGCCGATCTGGCGGAGACGGCGGCGCTCGCCGTGCCGCTCGACTACGGCAACCCATCGGCAGGCACGATCACCCTCATCATCGCGCGCCGTCGCGCCGCCGACCCGTCCCATCGGCTGGGCGTCCTGTTCGTCAACCCGGGCGGGCCCGGTGGGCCCGCGGTCGACCTCGCAGGCTCGAGCGGCCTGAGCACCTTGATCCCGCAGGCCGTCCTCGATCGGTTCGACGTCATCTCGTGGGATCCGCGCGGTATCGGCCTGAGCCACGGGCTGACGTGCCCTGATGCGGCGACGCTCGACCAGATCGAATCGCTCGATCCCGATCCGCGGACCCCGTCCACCATCGGCGCCTACCGGACCGCGTTCGACGCCGTCGCGTCGCAGTGCCAGGCGATCGCGCGCGACGTCCTGCCCTATCTCTCCGAGGCGAACTCGGCGCGCGACATCGACACGATCCGCGCGGCCCTCGGCGAGCGGACCATCAGCTACCTCGGGTGGTCCTACGGGACCTACCTCGGCTATCTCTACGCGACGCTCTTCCCGACGCACCTGCGGGCGGCCGTGCTCGACGGCGCCGTCGACCCGACCATCGACCTCGTCCAGCGCGACGTCGACCAGGCGCGCGGCTTCGAGCGCGCGTTCGACCACTTCCTGGCGACGTGCGCCGCTGCGACCGCCTGCCCGTTCCATGGCGGCGGCGACCCGGCGGCGGCCTACGACGCGCTCATCACGACCCTCGAGCGGTCGCCGCAGGGACAGGTCCTCGATGCCGGCCAGGCCGTGACCGGCACGCTCGCCTTCCTGTACGGGCGGGACTACCCCGGCCTGGCGACGGCGCTCGCCGAGGCCGAGCAGGGCGACGGCGTCCGGCTCCGGCAGGTCGCCGACGACTTCTTCGGGTCGGTCAGCCTCGGCGCGTACGAGGCCACGCTGTGCCTCGACGTCCCCCACGCGACGACGACCGACGCCATCGCCGCGGCGCTCGAGCAGGCCCGGAAGGTCGCGCCCCGCTTCGGCCCGCTCGTCCTGCTGAGCGATCAGTACGGCTGCCTCGACTGGCCGGCCTCGGCGGGTCCGGCGCCGGTGGCCGGCCCGCCCGCGACCCTGCCGCCGATCCTCATCATCGCGAGCCGGTGGGATCCCGCCACGCCGCCGTGGTGGGCCGATGCGCTGGCGAAGGCCCTCGGCAGCGGCATCGTCGTCACCCGTGACGGCGTCGGCCACACGTCGAGCGACGTGACAGTCTCGAGTGACTGCCTCCGGACGGCCGTGGTCTCGTACTTCGAGGCCCTGCGCCGGCCCGCGGCCGGAACCGTCTGCAGCGGCGGGGCGCCGGCGCCGTGGCAGTAGGGCCGGCCTCGACCTAGCTCGTCACGCCCCGCGCCACGGCGAGGAAGTGGGTCGTCCAGTCGGCCCAGGCGACGGGGCACTGGTCGATGACCGTTCCATGGGCGCCGGTCGGACAGACGTGAACCTCCACGTCGACGCCGGCCGCGAGCGCCGCGGCGACGTTCCGCTCGAGGCTGTCGGCCGGCCGGTCGACCGTGTCGAGAAGCCCGTGGAGCAGCAGCACGGGCCGATCGCCGACCCGCGTGATCGTCCGAACCGGGTCGGCCGCGGTGATGTCCACCCCGAGACGCCACGACGCCCCGCTGACGAGCGCCCAGGCCGACGGCCATGCCGGGAAGCCGTTCTCGGTCTCGGCGACGTTGCCGAGCTGGGCGATGACGCTGGCGTGCATCGAGTCGAGGACGATCGCCTGCGGCCGCTGGTCGTCGACGACCTCGGCGAGGACCGTCGCCGCACCGTTCGAGTTGCCGACCAGCCCGAGCCACGACGGGTGCTTCGTCCGCTCCAGCCAGTCGATCATCGCGCGCAGGTCGCCTGCCTCGAGCAGGCCGCCACTCGAGGCGTCACCGGTGCTCCGACCCTGGTTCCGGAGGTCCAGGAGGACGAGGTTGTAGTCGGGGTGGAGCGGGGCGGCGTACTTGAGCATCCCGCTCTTGTTGTCCCGGCCGCCGTGGACCAGGACGAGCGTCGGGCCGGTCGGTGGTTCGCCGTTCGCGGCGGGGATGTACCAGCCCGCGAGGTGGATCCCGTCCGACGACACGACGTCGGTGCCGGCCTTCTCGCCCTGGTCGGGTCCGTTGTCCTTGACGTTGCCCACGTAGCAGTGCCGCGGGTCCGGGTGGGTGGCCAGCAGGCGTGCATCGTCGGCCTGGTCGTAGTTGATCGCCTGGTAGGTCCAGCCATAGGCCGACATCGGGTTCCCACAGTCGCCCTCGCCGGCCTGGACCAGGTACTCGTCCGACCGGGCGAAGGCGTAGCCGAGGTAGCCGGTCAGACCGATGAGGCAGGCGATCACGATCCCGAGCGTCGCGAGCCGCCATCCGCGTGCGAGGCCTCGCGGCGATGACCCGGCGGCGCCGCCGAGCACGCCGAACACGAAGACGACGACCAGCCGGCCACCGAAGGCGAGACACCAGAACGGGCCACCCGGGTCGCCGTTCCCGAGGATCACGATCAGCTCGGCGACCGCGCAGCCAGCAAGGGCGAGCCAGACACGAGCGGGCTGCCCGGCCACCGCGCCCGCGGCAACGCCCACGACGGCGAGCAGGGGCCACGCCGCCAGCTCGGTGGCCGGCAGCAGCCGGACCGCCGTCGCTCCCACGAGCGCGACGACGAAGCTGCCCACGAGAGGTGCCCAGTCGCGGCGGAGCATCGTCGCCTCCAGCTGCTCGTCGATACACAGGAGACGCGCGACGACGGCGGTCGTGCCACTGGCGTTCGGCGCAGCCGGGCGTGACCGATGGCAGGCCCGCCGCGCTCGCCGCCGCGGCCGTGAATGCCTGTTCCCGGGCCGTGGCTCAGAATGCTCTCAGAACCATCCGATCACGATCGGAACGCCGGCAGGCGGCCACCCACCGGCAGCCGAGCGATGGAGCAGGACGGTGCGCGTCCCCGAGCGACAGCCCCTCCCCGAGCCCGCGCCAGCCCTGGATCCGGCATCCGCCGCCGGCTTGTCGCGACGCGGCCGCGCCGCAGCGCGGGGCGCCGTCCGGCGGGCGTTCCCGTTCGTCGGCGGCATCGCGGTCACCCTCATCGCGCTGCTTGCCTACGGCCTCGTCGTCCCCTCGCACCCGCTGACCCGGGGCGACGTCGCCGATGAGATCGCCTCGGCCCTCGCCTCGGTGACGCCGCCGCCCGCCTGGTCCGAGCTCGTGTACCAGGCGATCGCCCCGTCATTCGTCATCGTCGAGGCCAGTCGATCGGCCGTCGATCCGGGTGCGGGCGGCTCCGGGGTCGCCGGCCCGGCGCCCTCCGGGGCCACGCCGTCCGGGGCAACGGAGACGCTGGGCAGCGGCGTCGTCGTGGATGCCAGCGGCGACATCCTGACTGCGCTGCACGTCGTCAGCGGCGCGGCGACGATCCGGGTGACCTTTGCCGACGGGTCGCAGTCCGTCGCCAGCGTCGCCTCCCAGCAGCCGGACCACGACGTCGCCGTCCTGCGGGCGAGCCTGCTGCCGCCGACCGTCGTGCCGGCCACGCTCGGCAACCCCCGGTCGATCCAGGTCGGCGACGACGCCTACCTGGTCGGCAACCCGTTCGGCCTCGCCGGGTCGATGAGCGCCGGCGTCGTCTCGGGCCTCGGACGATCCTTCCGCAACCCGGACACCGGCCTCGTCATGTCGGGCCTCATCCAGTTCGACGCCGCGGCGAACCCCGGCAACTCGGGTGGTCCGCTGCTCAATCGGGCCGGCCAGGTCGTCGGCATCGTGACCGCCCTCATCAACCCCACCGGCCAGGACGTCTTCGTCGGCATCGGCCTGGCCGTGCCGATCGACGTCGCCGGCCGCGCCGCCGGCCTGCCGCCGGACTGATCGCCCAGGAGGACGCCACCGTGGATCCGACCTCGCCCGCACCCGCCAGACGTGCGGCCATCCCGGCTGCGCCCAACGCGGCCGCCCTTGACCCCGGACCGGACGGCAGCGGCCTGCCCATGGAGCGGGTCCTCTACGAGGTCAAGAAGGTCATCGTCGGCCAGGATCACCTCCTCGAGCGGATGGTCGTGGCCCTGCTGGCTCGCGGCCACCTCCTCGTCGAAGGTGTCCCCGGCCTCGCCAAGACGATGTCGATCAAGACCCTGGCCGGCGTGTTCGGCGGCGACTTCAAGCGCATCCAGTTCACGCCCGATCTCGTGCCGGCGGACCTCGTCGGGACCCGGGTCTTCAACCAGAAGACCGGCGAGTTCAGCACGGCCCTCGGCCCGGTCTTCACGAACCTCCTGCTGGCCGACGAGATCAACCGCGCGCCGGCCAAGGTCCAGAGCGCGCTCCTCGAGGTCATGCAGGAGCGCCAGGTGACGATCGGCCGGGAGACCTGGCCGGTGCCCGACCCGTTCCTCGTCCTGGCGACCCAGAACCCGATCGAGACGGAGGGCACGTATCCGCTCCCGGAGGCGCAGGTCGACCGCTTCATGCTCAAGGTCGTCGTCGGCTACCCCAGCCAGGCCGAGGAGTTCGTCATCACCCAGCGCATGACCTCGCCACTGGCGGCGCCGGGGGCGGTCCTCAGCCCGGCCGGGCTGCTGGCCCTCCAGGCCCGGGCCGACGAGGTCTACGTCGACCCGGCGCTCCACGACTACGCCGTCCGGCTGGCCCGTGCGACTCGGCGACCGAGCGAGGTCGGGGCCTCCGACGTCGAGCGCTACGTGACCTTCGGCGCCAGCCCGCGGGCCTCGATCAACCTCATCCTCACCGCCCGCGCCCTGGCCTTCGTCCGCGGCCGCGACTACGCCCTGCCCCAGGACGTCATCGACATGGCCCTCGACGTCATGCGCCACCGGATCGTCCTGTCGTACGAGGCCCTCGCCGACGACGTGACGAGCGACCAGGTCCTCAAGGCCATCCTGAGCCGGGTGCCCGTGCCGGTCGTCCCGCTCCGCGAGCACGCCGATCTCGCCCGTGATCGCCATGCCAACGCCGCTCCGGGCGCCTGAGCGCATCCTGCAGCGCCTCGAGTGGCGGGTCGTCCGGCGACTGGACGGCCTGCTCCAGGGCGACTACCGGACCCTGTTCCGGGGCAGCGGGATCGATTTCGCCGACCTGCGGGAGTACGTGCCCGGCGACGACGTCCGGGCGATCGACTGGAACGTCACCGCCCGCACGGCGGTGCCGCACGTCCGGGAGTACGTCGAGGATCGCGAGGCCACCGCCTGGTTCCTGCTCGACCTGAGCCCGTCGATCGATTTCGGCAGTGCCGATGGCGATCGCGTCAAGCGGAGCGTTCTCGTCGACCTCGTCGCGACCCTCGCCAGCGTCCTCGCCCGACGCGGCAACCGTGTCGGCGCCCTCATCGACGCCGGCCGGGGCGTGCGGCTCGTCCCGGCCAGGAGCAGCCGCGACCAGGTCCTGCGGCTCATCGGGACGTTGGTCGACGAGCCGCTCCGACCCGCGACGGCGATGACCGATCTGGGGCCGCTGTACCAGGCCGCGCTGCGATCGATCCGCCGGCGCGGCGTCGTCTTCGCCATCTCCGACTTCATCGCCCAGCCCGGCTGGGAGGCGCCGCTCGGGCTGCTGGCCCGGCGCCATGACGTCACCGCGATCCGGCTGGTCGACCGCCGCGAGCTCGAGCTGCCCGACGTCGGGCCGATGATCCTCGAGGACGCCGAGACCGGCGAGCAGCTGTACGTCGACAGCCACGACCCGACGTTCCGCCGGCGCTTCGCCGAGGCCGCCGACCAGCGGACCACGGCCCTGGCGGCCGCATTCCGGCGGGGCGGCATCGACCACGCCACCGTCTCCACCGACGACGACCTCGTGCACGCCCTGCTGCGGATGGCGGCGCGCCGGCGCCACCGGCGACTGGCGGGATGACGCTCGGCTGGCCGTTGGGCCTGGCGCTGATGCTCCTCCTGCCGATCGGGATCGCCCTCGACCGGCTGATCGCCAGGCGCCGGCGGCGGGTCCTGGCGAGCTTCGTCGCACCGCTCGCCGGCGCGGCCGCCGAGGCCCCGCGCCGGAGGCCCGCGCGCCGCCTCGTGCCGCCCGCGATCGTCGTCGCCGGCTTCGGGATCCTGCTCTTCGGGCTGGCGCGACCGGAGGTGTCGCTGAGCGCACCGCGCCTCGAGGGGACGGTCATCCTCGCCTTCGACGTCTCGGCCAGCATGGGCGCGACCGACTACGCGCCGACGCGCATGGCAGCTGCCAAGGCCGCGGCCAAAGCCTTCGTCGAGCGCCAGCCCGACACGGTCCAGGTCGGCGTCGTCGCGTTCAGCGACTCGGGCATCACGGTCCAGCCCGCGACGAGCGACCAGGCGCTGGTCCTGGCCGCGATCGACCGGCTCACGCCCCAGCGGGGCACCTCCCTCGGGTCCGGGATCCTCGCGGCGCTGCGCGCGGTCGACGCGGCCGAGCATCCGAACCAGGGCTACTACACGAACCGCACGCCCGACCCGAGCCCGGCACCGGTTCCGGCCGGCAGTCATACCTCCGCGATCGTCGTGCTCCTCTCGGACGGCGAGAACAACACCGGCCCCGACCTCGGCGCCGCGACCCGGGCGGCGGCTGATCGGGGGATCCGGGTCGAGACGGTCGGCATCGGCACTCCCGGTGGCACGACGATCCGGGTCGAGGGCTTCACCCTCCAGACCGCCCTAGACGCCGCGACCCTCCAGCGGATCGCCGACGCGACGAAGGCCACCTATGTCGGGGCACCCGACGCGGCCAGCCTCGACGCGGTCTACGCGAATCTCGACGCCAGCCTCCTCGTCACCGCGGCGCGCCCGACCGAGGTGACGGCCCTGTTCGCCGTGGCCGGGCTCGCGCTCCTGCTGCTCGGCGTCCTGACCTCGCTCGCGTGGCTGGGGCGGGCGCCATGACCTTCCTGTGGCCCACGGCGCTCGGCCTGCTCGCCGTCGTGCCGGCGATGGTCCTCCTCTACGCCTGGGGGGTGCGGCGTCGACGCCCGACCGCGGTGCGGTACTCGAGCCTGGCCCTGGTCCGGGCGTCGGTCTCGCGCTGGTCGTGGGTCCGCCGCCACCTGCCGTTCGGCCTGCTCGCCGTGGCGGCAGCGTCCCTCGCGGTGGCGGCCGCCCGACCGGCGGCGATCGTCAGCCTCCCGACCAACGAGATCACCGTCATCCTGGCGATCGACGTGTCCGGCTCGATGTGCTCGACGGACATCGCGCCGACCAGGATCCAGGCGGCCGAAGCCGCGGCGGAGCAGTTCGTGGGCCAGCAGCCGGGAGCCCAGATCGGGATCGTCGCCTTCAGCGGCTTCGCGGAGCTCATCCAGGTCCCGACGTCCGACCACGAGGTCGTGATCGACGCGATCCGGAGCCTCACGACCGGCCGCCGGACCGCGGTCGGCAGCGGCATCCTCGCGTCCATCGACGCCATCGCGGGCGTCGATCCGGCCGTGCCGCCCAGCCAGGCCGACCCGTCACAGCCGTCGTCCGTCCAGCCCGTCCCGAAGGGCGACTACGCGCCGGAGATCGTCGTCCTCCTCACCGACGGCGCCAGCAACGCCGGACCCGACCCGCTCGGCGCGGCCCAGGAGGCGGCGGATCGGGGGATCCGGGTCTACACGATCGGCTACGGCACGGCCCAGGGTGGCCAGTTCAACCCCCAGTGCGCGGCCCAGTTCCTCGGCAACGAGCCGGCCTTCGGCGGCGGCTTCGGCGGGTTCGGCGGCGGAGGCGGCGGAGGTGCCGGTGGCTTCCGGCGCGGGATCGACGAGGCGACGCTCCGCTCGATCGCCGATCGCACCGGCGCGACGTACTACTCGGCCGAGAGCGCCGACCAGCTGCAGTCGGTGTTCACCAGCCTGCCGACGAACCTCGTCACCAAGCACGACGTCGTCGAGCTGAGCGTCGTCGTCCTGGCGGCCGGCGCCGCGGCCGCCGCGGTGGCGTACCTGCTGGCTCGCGCCTGGCGGCCGCTGCCCTGACGGCTCGGCCGCCGCCGCCAGCCGAGCCTAGGCCTCGGCGATGACCCCCAGCGAGACGCGGAACCCGGCCCGCCGGTGCGACGGCGGCAGCAGCGTGCCCTGGCCACCCGGGGCGTCGCCCGAGAACCAGCGCAGGAACTCCTCGTTGAAGTCGTCGAACTCGGACGGCTCTCGGAGCGACCAGCTCGCCCAGACGATCCGGTCGAGGGAGCTGCCGACGCTCTCGAGGAGCGTCTTGAGGTTGGCCATGACCTGCCGGGTGTGCTCCTTGATGCCGCCGTTGACGACCAACCCGGTCGCCGGGTCGAGGGGCCCGATGGCGGTCACGTAGACCATCCCACCCGCCACCGTGGCCCGACCTCGCCCGACCGTCGGCCGGTGGGCGGCCAGGCCGAGGCCGGCGCCGAGGCCCCAGCGGCCCTTGCCGGCCGGCCCGGGGTTCTTGGGGTCGGCCGGCGGGATGCCGAAGTCGCCGGGTGGCAGCTCGACGCCGTGGGCCTTGAACACCTCCATGAAGGTCGGCCGGATGCCGGTCGGCTTCAGCTCGCCGATGACCTTGCCATCGCGGAAGTCGGTCTGCTCGAAGGCGAAGATGTCCTGCGTCTGGATCTCGTCGTCCTCGATCCCGTAGACCTCGGTCATGTTGACGATCTTGCGCGTGCCGTCCTTGAGCCGGGCGGTGTGGATGATCAGGTCGACGGCCGAGGCGATCTGCTCGCGGATGGCGCGGAGCGGGAGGTCGTAGCCGGTCATGAGGACCATCGTCTCGAGCCGCCGGAGCATGTCGCGGGTCGTGTTCGCGTGGCCGGTCGAGAGCGAGCCCTCCTGGCCCGTCGTCATGGCCTGGATCATGTCGAGCGCCTCGCCGGAGCGGCACTCGCCGACGATGACCCGGTCGGGCCGCATGTGGAGGGCGTTCCGGAGCAGGTCGCGGATCGTGATCTCGCCCGCGCCCTCGATGTTCGGCGGCCGGGCCTCGAGCGTCACGAGGTGCTCCTGCTGGAGCTGCAGCTCGGCCGCGTCCTCGATGGTGACGATCCGCTCGTCGTCGGGGATGAACGAGCTGATGACGTTCAGCGTGGTCGTCTTCCCGGAGCCCGTCCCGCCCGAGACGAAGATGTTGAGGCGAGCCTCGACGCAGGCCCGGATGAACTCGAACATCTCGGGCGTTGCGGTCCCGAAGCGGATGAGGTCCTCGACGGTGTAGGGCCGGGCGGAGAACTTCCGGATGGTGATGACGGGGCCGATGAGCGAGAGCGGCTCGATGATCGCGTTGACCCGCGAGCCGTCGGGCAGGCGGGCGTCGACGCGGGGGCTCGTCTCGTCGATGTGACGGCCCATCGGGGCGATGATCCGGTCGATGATCCGCTTGACGTGCTCGTCGTTGAGGAACGTCGCGTCGACCCGGGAGATCTTGCCGGCCCGCTCGATGTAGATCTGCTTGGGGCCGTTGACCATGACCTCGGTGATCGTGTCGTCGGCGAGGTACGGCTCGATCGGCCCGAGGCCGGTCAGCTCGTCGACGATCTCGTCGACCAGGGCGAGTCGCTCATCGCGCGTGACCGAGTAGGTCCCGTCGCCGATGATCCGGTCGACCATCCCGGCGATCGTCGACCGGATCTGGCCCGGGTCGGCCACGTCGGCGAGGGCCCGGAAGTCGGCGACGACGAGGTTCTGGACGCGCGCCCGGATCTCCTCGAGGAGGGCCTCCCGGGCCGCCGATCGGCGGCCGCCCGCGACGGCGGCTCGCCGAGCGACCTGGATCGGCTCGGCCGGTCCGGCGCTGCCGGCCTCGCCCGAAGGACGTCCGTCACCGCCTCGCCCGTCGCGCTCCGCGGCCTCGCGCGCCACTGGCTCGCGGGCGGCCGCGCCGGCGGCGCGTTGCGCTCGCTCGACCCGCTGCAGCAGCGACATGCCCGGTCTCGACCTCCCCCGGCCCTGGCGCGCCATCGGTCCCTGGCGCCGTCACGTCAGCGGGCGGACGGGCTCCCGGCTGACCACTCGCAGGATACGCGGCGTTCGCAATTCGGCCCATATCCGCGAGACAGAGGGGCGGTGAGGTTGGGTCGGGTCTGGGACCTTCGGTCAGTCGGGTGGGACGATACGGTGGCGCAAGCGGGCAACATCGGACGGCCTCGGAATGCCCGTCCTGGCCGCCGGGCCGGGCCGGCGGCACCCGCGTCAGCGGCACCCGTGCCGGCCGTGATCACGCTGGCGGGAACAGCGCCGGCAGGGCGTCGACGAGCGACTCGGTCCACGAGGTCTGGTCGTGGCCGCCGTGCTGGCGGCGGTAGGTCACGTCGTAGCCACGCTCGCGGAGGAGCGCCGCCAGCCGGTCGTTCGGGCCGGCGAGCCACTCGTGGTCGGCGGCGTCGAGCCACAGGCGCGCCGGCGAGACCGGGCCGTACCGCACCAGCGCGATCGTCGCGAGCTCGGGGTCCTCGAACGCGGCCACGGACTGGCAGATCGCCCGCCCGAAGACATCCGGCCGGCGCAGGGCCGCGTGGAGGGCGAGGACGCCGCCGGCCGACGAGCCGAGGATCGCCGCCCGTCCGAGCCCGCCGTCGGGCGAGCCCTGCGGGCCCAGGCCGGCTCGGTCGACGGCCTCGGGCACGACGTCCTCGATGAGGCTGGTGAGCGCCGGGTCGGCCCCGATGTACTCGGCGCCTCGCGACGGACCGGCGTTGCCGACGAAGGCCGCCGCCAGCGGCGCCATCGCACGGTCGCGGATGAGACCGTCGAGGATGCGGTGCAGACGACCGCGGTCCAGGTAGTCGGGACCGTCGAGGACGACGAGCAGGGGCAGGGTGTCACGGTCCGCGTCGATCGGCGGCAGGTAGAGATCCAGGCGGCGGCGCTTCGGCGCGGCGGCCAGCCAGCCCAGGGTCACATGGCCGCGACGAATCTCTCCGCGCGGCCCGCGGCGGGACCTGAGGACCTCGGCCCGCCTGACCGCCTCGGGCATCCAGAGCTGCTGGTTGACGCCATCGAAGCCGTTGGCGACCCGGTGGGGGTTGCCGGGGTCGCGAACGGGCTCGCCGTCGACGATCAGTCGATACTCGACATAGGCGTCGCGGTCGAGCGCGAGGTGGGCGGCCCAGTCCTCGCCGGTGGGCTCCATCGGCAGGCCCTCGTCCAGGCGCCATCCGCACCACGAACCCACGACCACGACCGACGAGCCCGGACCGTGCCAGGTGAACGTCACCCCGTCGTCCTCGACGATCGGGGTCCGAACGGGGACTCGGGCCGGAGCGCCACGCCGTGCCATGGGGCATAGGATGCGGGCCGAAGGAGCGCCGCGTCTCGCGCCGGCCTCGCCGTGGATTTGGCCAGAGGAGGATCGGGATGAGCCGGACGGCGAGCGATCCCGGAACGACGGCATTCGAGGGCTTCTCGAGAGCCGGAGTCCAGTTCCTCGCCGACCTCGCGGAGCACAACGACCGGACCTGGTTCCAGCCCCGGAAGGGGGACTACGAGCGTCTCCTCAAGGAACCTCTCGAGCGGCTGTGTGTCGCCCTCGACGCGGCCTTCGCAGCCCGCGGCGTGCCGCTGTCTGCGGACCCCTCGAGATCGCCGTTCCGGATCTACCGCGACGTCCGCTTCGCCCGCGACAAGTCGCCCTACAAGACCAACGTCGGGGCCAGCTTCGCGTTCGTCGAGCGCGACGCCGATGGGATCCCGGTGGCCGGCGCGGGAGCTGCGCGGCGGGGCGGCGGGTACTTCCACCTCGCGCCGGGCGAGATCTTCGTCGGCGGCGGGATGTGGCACCCCGATCCCGCTCCGCTGGCCGCGTGGCGGGCGCTCGTGCGCTCCGATGCCGGCCTCGTTCACGCGGCGATCGACGATCCGTCCTTCGCCGCTCGCTTCGGCGAGGTCGACGGCGACCGGCTGCGGCGGCCCCCAGCCGGCGTCCCGGCCGACCACCCCGACCTGGCGCTCCTCGTCCTGAAGGACGTGACCTTCGGCCGCCGCCTCGACGACCGCGAGGCGTTCTCGCCCGAGCTGCCGCGGATCCTCGCCGACGACCTCGCGACGGCTGCCCCGCTGCTGCGCCTCCTGGCCTCGCTGGAGGGCTGAGGCCCGGCACGCTCGTGCCGCGGACAGGCACGTCCGTGCCTATGGCGGAGTCGTCGCACGTGTCACAGCGTCGTGACCAATGGCCCATCTTCGGGACATCGAGATGGCCCTTCGATGGTCCGGCCGGCCCTATCTCGGGACCACCGTGCCGACGAGATACTGACCCGCGTCCCCGGGGACTGACCCCCCTCCACTCGGCCAATGGGAGAGCGGCCGGGCAGCGGGTCGAGGGACGACATGGACCCAGCGCCGATCGGGACCGCCTCGAGCCAGGCGACCGTCGACACCATCCGGGTCGCCCTCGCGATCGCGGACGTCCCACTCCTCCGACTCGGCATCCGGACCGCGATCGAGGCGGAGCCGGACATGGAGGTCGTGGCCGAGATCGACGGTCGGAGCGGGCTGGTCGACCGCCTCCGCGACATGAACGCGGCGGTCGTCGTGACCGATGCGGCGTCGCTCGACGGTGGCCGGGTCACGATGGCCACGATCGAGGCCCTGCGGCGGGCGCTGCCCGAGCTCCGGATCCTGGCCCTCGAGGGCCGCGCCGGCGGTGACCACTACACGCTCGTCCTCCGGGCCGGTGCTGACGGCTACCTGACCCGCGACGCCGGCCCGGCCGACGTCGTCGCCGCCATCCGCTGCGTTCGCGATGGCGAGACCTACGTCAGCCCGTCGCTCGTGACCCGCATGATCAACACCTACGTCCTCCGGCGCGGCGGCGCGCAGACCGTCGAGGACGCCTACGAGACACTCACCGACCGTGAGCGGGAGGTCCTCCTCCTCGCCGCCACCGGCAACACCAACCGCGAGATCGCCCAGATCGTCCACCTGAGCGAGCAGACGGTCCACAACTACCGCGCCAGCGGCATGGAGAAGCTCGGCTTCCACGACCGCGTCGAGCTCCTCAAGTACGCCCTCCGGCGCGGCGTCATCAGCGTCGCTGACCTGTAGGCCGACCGATGCCACGACCAGGGCGGCGACCGCTTCGAAGGCTCCGAGTCCAGCTGCGACTCCTCGCTCGCGGACGGCGGCGCCTCGCCCGTCGCACCGCCGCGGTGCTCGTCCGCCTCGGCCTCGCCAGCCGTCGCGCGCTCCGCGCCGGGATCATCCTCGGGGTCATCGCCGGCGCCTCGCTCGCCGCCGGGGCCCTCGCGGCGACGTTCTACGGGCAATTCGGCTACCACCCCGGCCGCGACGCGGACGCCTGGGCGAGTCGCGCTCCGGCGTTCGTTGGGCCGGGCTCGTGCGCGACGTGCCACGCGGCACAGGCCACGGCGTGGGCGGCGGCGCCGCACAAGGCCGTGACCTGCGAATCGTGTCACGGGCCGCTCGCCGGCCACCCCGACGCGACACCCGTGCCGGAGCCCACAGCGGCCGCATCCGCCGTGCCGACGCCATCGGTCCCGCTGCTGTCGCTCGAGGAGCGCTCGTCGGTGGGCCTGCCGAGCAGCGGCACGAGCGCTCTCTGCCTGACCTGCCATCGGGCCGCCGTCGGGCGCCCGTCCGGGTTCCCGACGGTCGACGCGGCGACGCACTACGCGGGTCCGGAGTGCACCGTCTGCCACGACCCTCACGCGGTCACGGCGCCGCAGCCGCCGGCGATCCTCCACCCGCTCGCGGGCATGCCGGACTGCGCGCTGTGCCACGGCCCGACGGGCATGCGTCCCCTCCCGACGGCCCATCCGACCTGGTCCGGCTCGTGCCTGACCTGTCACCGAGCAACCCAGCCATGAGGCGCCACCCGGCCTTCCGGCCGAGCCACCACCAGGACGTCCCAGTCGAGGGAGAGACATGGACGAGCTGAGAATCGGAACGCTGTTCACGGTCCTGCTGCCACTGCTGCTCGTCGCCGAGGCGGTGATCGGCCTCCTCCTGTGGCGGGTCAGCGGCCACCCGATGCCGGCCGTCTTCAACCGGCCGATCGTCCAGGGCGCCGGCCACCTCGGGAGCGAGGTCCGGCTCGTCGGCACGTGGCTGGCGGTCACGGCGGCGACCCTGTGGGTCGGCTTCCTGATCGCCTTCGTCGCGGTCCACCTGGTCCTGTTCACGATCGGCGAGACCCTCGCCCTGGCCTGTCTGATCGGGAGCGCCCTGGTCCTCGGCGCGGTGCCCGTCGCCTGGGGCTTCATCCTCTTCCGCCGAGCCCGGCACTAGAGCGAGCCGCGGGACGCCAGGACGATGAACGCCCGGCAGGTCGCCTCGCTCTCCCGGCGCCACCTGCTCAAGATCGCCTGCGCGCTGGCGCCCGCGGCAATCGGGCTGCGGCTGTTCGCGCCGCCGCCGGACGTCGTCGAGGCGCGCGTCCGCTCGACCTCCACCGGCCCGACCCCGGGCTCGTCCCCAGCCGCGACGCCGCTGGGTGGTTCGGCAGGCCCGGTCGCGTGGGCCTTCGGCGTGAATGCCAGCGCGTGCATCGGCTGCGGCCACTGCGTGGAGGCCTGCAAGCTCGAGAACCACGTCGCCCCGGAGCCGAAGTACAACCGGACGTGGGTCGAGCGCCACGTCGTTGCCGATGACGGCCGGGTCTTCGTCGACTCGCCGGACGCCGGGATCCACGGCTTCCCGCCCGAGTCGACGGCACCCGGGGCCGCCGGCGTGAACGTCGCGACCAGCCAGTTCGTGGCGCGGCTGTGCATGCAGTGCGACAACCCGCCGTGCGTCTCGGTCTGCCCGGTCTCGGCCACGTATCGGACGCCCGAGGGGATCGTCCTCGTCGACCAGAGCCGGTGCATCGGCTGCGGCTACTGCGTCGTGGCCTGCCCGTACGGCGCTCGGTACCTCACCCCGGCCGGCGAGGCCTCCCCAACCGGCAACCCGGGCGTCGCCGACAAGTGCACCTGGTGCTACCACCGGATCAGCCGCGGCCAGGAGCCGGCGTGCGTCGAGGTCTGCCCCGTCGACGCCCGCGTGTTCGGCGACCTCAACGACCCGGCCAGCCCGATCCAGGCGATCGTCAGCGCGCCGGGCGTGGCCCTCCTCCGGCCCGAGCTCGGGACGCGGCCCAAGGTCTTCTACGTCGGGCTCGAGCGGGAGGTCAGCTGATGATCATCCGTATCGCCGGCCGGAGCGTGCCACTCGATCGTCGTCATGCGCTGGGCGCCGTCGAGCTCGCTCGCGCCGCCGTTCGGGCCGAGGTCGCGTCGCAGTCGAAGCGCCTCCGGTGGGGCTTCGCGGCCCTGACCGCGGTCATCGGGCTCGGGGCGATCGCGGCGGCCTTCAAGGTCCCGGCCGGCTCGGAGGTCATGGGCACGACCCCAGCGGTGGAGTGGGGCCTGCTCATCGCGACGTACGTCTTCCTCGTCGTCACGACGAGCGGACTGTGCCTCGTGAACTCGCTCGGCATGGTGTTCGGGATCGACCGCTTCAAGCCGCTCGAGATGCGCCACGTCTTCCTGGCGGTGCTCTTCCTCCTCGCCGGGTTCGGCGTCATCGCCCTCGAGCTGCAGTACCCGCTGCGACTGGTCTTCGGCGTCGTCATGAGCCCCTCGCCGGGTTCGCCGATGTGGTGGATGGGCGTCGTGTACGCGATCTACCTCGGCGTCCTGCTGTTCGAGCTCGTCACCAACATGTCCAACCATCGACGCCTCGCCCACGCGGCCTGCGTGATCTCGAGCGGTTGGGCCGTCGTGGCGCCGGTGACCCTCGGGATGGTCTTCGCGAGCCTGGTCTCGCGGCCGTTCTGGCAGGGCAGCTTCGTCCCGCTGTACCTGGTGATCACCGCGATGCTCTCCGGGGCGTCGGTCCTCGGGATCGTCTTCACGCTCGTCCAGCGCCTCCGCCTGCCGGGCCACGGTCCGGACGCCGCCGGCGTGGTGGTCGGGATCCGCGGCCTGCTGGTCATCCTGCTGAGCCTCGTGACGGCCTACACGGTCCTCCGGACGGTCGCCGCCCTGACGATCGGCAGCGAACTGGACCGGGAGGCCGTGTCGGCGATGCTCGTCGGGCCGCTCGGCCCCCAGTCGTGGCTCCTGCGCGGGGTCGTCGGCCTCGTCGTGCCGCTGATCGTCCTGCTCTGGCCGACCCGGCGCCGCGGCCTGGCGGTGTTCGCGGCCTCGTGGCTGATCATGATCGGCGTCTTCGTCGACCGGCTGAGCTTCGTGACCGCCGGCCAGATCGCGCCGTGGGGCGCGGCGTCGGGGATCGTCTCGGGCGAGTACGCCTCGTATTTCCCGAGCCTCGCCGAGCTGGCGATCGTGGCCGGCTCGATCGCCGTCGTGGCCCTGATCTATGTGATCGCCGAGCGCTTCCTCGACCTCTCGTCCCCGGGCGGCTCGGGCGACGTCCACGGGATCAGGGCTTCCGGCGCGCAGGCGATGCTCCGCCGCCGGATCCTCGGGATCGGGCCGGGGGTCCGCCCGGACGTCGGGGGCGCCGCCGTCGATACGCTGGCAGTCGCGACCCCCGTCCTCTTCCCGCCCGCCCCGATCGCGCCCGGCGAGGGAGCGCGGCGATGAAGCAGCTCCTCCATTGGGTCGTGCTGCTCACGGCGGCGCTCGCCGGCGTGGTCCTGTTCGGGCTGGCCCTGGCGGCGGCGGACGTGGCTCCCTCGCCGGCACCGAGCCCGAGCCCGACCGCGGCACCGAGCCCGACCCCCTGGCCGCTCGGCCTGGGCCCCGGCGAGATCCAGATGCCCGCCGGCGCCGACTGCAAGGCCTGCCACGAGACCACCGGCGGGGTCATCGGCATCAAGGACATCCCGCCCATCCCGCACCCCGTCGCCCAATGGACCAACTGCACCGCCTGCCACGACAACGCCCGGCTCGTCCAGACGGCGCCGGGTCACTCGGGCATCCATGCCGACCAGTGCCGGATCTGTCACACCGTGTCGCTCGGCGCCGCGCCGCCCCCAGCCCACGCGGTCCTGCCCAATGCCGACTGCCTGTCGTGCCACGGCGTGACTGCCCCGCTGCCGGCCGACATGGCCCACAAGCCCCGCCAGTACTGCTGGCTCTGCCACCTGAGCAGCAACGCCTCGCCCGCCTCGGGCTGGCCGTCGGTGGGGTCACCGGGTCCGGCGCCGAGCTGAGGCAAGCCATGCGCCGGGCCGACCTCCTCGGAGCGACCCGAGGCCCGCGGCCGTAGGCGACGGGCCAGCACGGGGTGACGCCCGCCCTTTCACGCGCTTCCCGAGGTCACTATGCTCCGCCGATCATCCCGGGAGGAGGCGTCCCGCCATGACGCGACCACGCCGCGGCGTCCTGATCCTCGCGGTGCTGTGCGTCGCGCTCGTCGGTGGCGCCGGGGGCGTGCGCGCGGCAGGCGAGGCCACGATCGCGACGGCCGTCGAGTCCGGGCCGGCGGGCCTCACCGTCGACGTCTCCGGCACCGGCTTCCAGCCCGGCGCGACGTACGGCCTGTGCCTGCTGCCGCCCGAACAGGTCCAGTGCGGCTATGGCGGCTCTGACCTCGGCTCGTTCACCGCCGACGCGGGCGGCAACGTGCCGGGCGGGACTCGGATCCGGGTGCCCGGCGTCCTCGCCGGGTCGTACCGCCTGGTCGCCACTGCCCCGGGCACGGCCGCGATCGTCGCGTCGACGGCCTTCGGCGTCATCGCCCCATCGCTGGCCCTCGACTCGCAGGCGGGTCCCGGAGGCCTCGTCGTCACGGTCACCGGCTCCGGGTACGGGCCTTCCGCCGCGTACACCCTGTGCATCGTCCCGACCGGGACGCCGCAGTGCGGCGGCGTCGGCATCGTCCTCGGCGACGTCACGGCCGACGGATCGGGCACGCTGCCCGACGGGACGAAGGTCACGATTCCCGGCCAGCTGCCGGCCACGTACGACGTGGGCGTCATGCTCAAGGGCGCGGCCCTGCCGAACCTCATCGCCAGCGAGCCGTTCGTCGAGGTCGCCCCGACGATCGCCATCAACCCCGCGTCGGGGCCGGGCGGCACGACCGCGACCGTCACCGGAGCGGGTCTTGCCCCGGGCGCGACGTACGTCGTGTGCATCGCCCCGCCCGCGGCCAGCCAGTGCGGCGGGTCCGGGATCGACCTCACCGGCTTCACCGCCGATGCCGGCGGGGCCATCCCCGACGGCACGTCGGTCGTGATCCCGACGGGTGACCCGGGGGACTACCCGGTCGGGATCGTGCTGGATCGGAGCGCCCCGTTCCTGCTCGGCTCGGTGACCTTCTCGCGCACGGCGGGGACCGCCCCGCCGGCGATCGCGACGGCCGGACCGACCGGGCCCGCCGGTTCGCCGGCCGGAACCTCCCCGGGGCCGCCCGCCTCGTCGGTGCCGACCGTCCCGGCCTCCGCCGACCAGGGCCCCGGAGCCTTCCTGCCGCTGATCCTCGTCGCCCTCGCGATCGTGGCCGTGATCGCCGTCGGGGTCGTCCTGTTACGTCGTCGCTTGCAGGCCGGACGGAGCTAGACGGCCGTGCCCAACCGATGAACGTCGTATTCCTGTCGCCGCACTTCCCGCCCGGGATGTACCTCTACGTCCAGCGCCTCCGGGAAGCCGGGGCGTCCGTCCTCGGGATCGCCGACGCACCCTGGGAGTCGCTGCGGCCGGAGCTCCGCGACAACCTGGCCGAGTACTACCGCGTCGGCGACATGCACGACCTCGACGCCCTCATCCGGGCCGTCGGCTACTTCACCGGCCGCCACGGCAAGATCGACCGGATCGAGTCCCTCAACGAGTACTGGCTCGAGACCGACGCCCGCCTGCGCAGCGAGTTCAACGTCTTCGGCATCCACGCCGACAAGATCGACCGCGTCAAGCGCAAGTCCGCGATGAAGCGGACCTTCGATCGGGCCGGCATCCTGAACGCCCGCGGCCGCGTCGTGCGGCGCGGCAACGCGCCGGTCGCCCGGCACTTCGTGGACGAGGTCGGCTACCCGATCATCGCCAAGCCCGACGTCGGCGTCGGGGCGGCGCGGACCTACCGGATCGAGAACGACACCGACCTTGACGCCTTCCTCGGCGATCGGCCCAGCATCGACTACATGCTCGAGGAGTATCTCCAGGGCACGCTCCTGAGCTACGACGGCCTGGTCGACCGGCGTGGCGAGATCGTGTTCTGCTCGTCGCTCGTGTACGGGCTGACGGTCCTCGACTCGGTCCGGGGCGCCGACATGTACTACTGGATCGACCGCGAGATCGCGCCTGACCTCGACGAGCTGGGCCATCGCATCGTCCGGGCGTTCGACGTCCGCGAGCGGCCGTTCCACTTCGAGTTCTTCCGGCTGCCCGATGGCGAGCTCGCGGCCCTCGAGGTCAACATGCGTCAGCCCGGCGGGTTGACGGTCGACATGTGGGACTGGGCGAACGAGATCGACTTCTATCGGGCGTGGGCCGAGGTCATCGTCAACGGCACGACGACGGTCATGACGACGCGGCCGTACTACACGATGTGGGCCGGCCGGAAGGCCGGTCGGACCTACCGGCTCAGCCACGACCAGGTCGTCAAGACCTTCGCCCCGACGCTCGTCCACCATGAGCGGATGGACGACGTCTTCGCGACGGCGATCGGGAACTACGGCTACATCCTCCGCGGGCCGGACCTCGAACCGCTCCAGGACGCGGCTCGGACGATCCTCGCGGTCGGGTGACGACCCCGCGACCGCCAGTGCCGGCGCCCGCCGCCGACCCGCCGTCGATGCACGTCGAGAACCACACCTGGTCGAGCCCAGCCCTCGGTCATGACATGGCCCTCAAGGTCTACGGTCACGCAGGCCGGCCGGTGGTGGCCTTCCCGAGCCAGGACGGCCGCTACTGGGACTTCGAGGCGTGGGGCATGGTCGAGGCCTGCGCCGGGCTCATCGACGCCGGGCGCCTGCGGCTCGTCGCCGTCGACGGCGTGGACTGGGAGTCGTGGACTCGCTGGGACAGCCCGCCGGCCGACCGTGGCCGCCGGCACGATGCCTACGACGCCTACATCGCCGGTGAGGTCGTGCCGTTCCTCCGCGACAAGACCGGGTGGGCGCGGGCCTGGGCGACCGGCGCGAGCATGGGTGCCTACCACGCCGCGAACGTCGTCTTCCGGCACCCGGATGCGTTCGACGGGCTGATCGCGATCTCGGGCCTCTACCAGCTGTCGATGTTCGTCGGCGACGATGCCAGCGAGCCGGTCTACCTCAACAGCCCGCTGCGCTACCTCCCGAACCTGGACGACCCGTGGTACCTCGATCGGCTCCGGGCCGCGAAGCTCGCGTTCGTCGTCGGTCGAGGCGCGTGGGAGGACGAGATGCTCGCCGACACTCGGGCGATGCGCGACGTCCTGGCGGCGAAGTCGATCCCGGCGATCGTCGACGAGTGGGGCGACGACGTGAACCACGACTGGCCGTGGTGGCGGAAGATGCTGCCCTACTACCTGGAGCGCCTCGGGGTCTAGGCGCGGGGGAGGCGTCTCACGCCGCTCTCAGGGAAGGCCGCTGAAGTTCGGGTCACCACCGACGCCCGACCCCATGCGGAGAGCCCGAACCAGATGACCGAGCTGACCCAGCCGCTCCCCCTCGCGACCGGCGCCGACCTGGCCCGGGCCGCGCGGCGCGTGACCGCCAGGCAGCTCGCGCTCCCGGGCCTCGCCGCCCTGGCCGGGGTCCTGTACCTCGTCAACCTGACGGTCTCGGGCTGGGCCAACACCTACTACGCCCTGGCGGCGCAGGCGGCGAGCCAGAGCTGGTCGGCGCTGTTCTTCGGCTCGCTGGACGCCTCCGGCTTCATCACCCTCGACAAGCCGCCCCTGGCGGTCCTGCCGATGGCGATCGCGGTCAAGCTCCTCGGCCTCAGCTCGTTCTCGATCCTGCTGCCGCAGGCGCTCCTCGGGATCGCCACGGTCGTCGTCCTGTACCTCACGGTTCGCCGTTCGTTCGGCGAGGGGGCGGCGTTCGTCGCCGGCCTCGTGGCCGCCCTGACGCCGGTCGCGGTCCTGATCTTCCGATACGACAACCCCGACGCCCTGCTGACCTTCCTGCTCGTCAGCGCGGCCTGGGCGCTGGGTCGCGGGCTCGAGCGCGGCCGTCTCCGCTGGGCGCTCCTCGCCGCGACGCTCGTCGGCCTGGCCTTCCTCACGAAGTACCTGCAGGCGTACGTCGTCCTGCCCGCCTTCGCCCTGACCTGGCTGGTCTGCGCGCCCGGCTCGCTGCCGCGGCGGATCGGCGGCCTGCTGGCCAGCGGCCTGACGGTCCTGGTCGCGAGCGGCTGGTGGGTGGCGCTCGTCGAGCTGATCCCGGCCGGGTCGCGACCCTACATCGGGGGCAGCAACAGCAACTCCGTGCTCGAGCTCATCTTCGGCTACGACGGCCTGGGCCGGATCTTCGGCAACACGGCGGGCGGGTCGTCCCTCAGCTCGGCCATCGACGGCCTGGCCGGTGGCGCGGCCGCAGGCCGCGGCGGCCCGAGCTTCAGCGGCACGCCGGGCCTCCTCCGGCTGTTCAACGACCAGCTCGGCGGGCAGATCGCCTGGCTGCTCCCGGCGGCGCTGCTGGCCCTCGGCGTGCTGCTGGTCGCCTGGCGCCGCGCCGGCCGCACCGATCGCCGCGTCGCCGGCGCCGTCCTGTGGGGCGGCTGGCTGGTGACGCACGTCGCAGTGTTCAGCTTCATGTCCGGGATCATCCACTCCTACTACGCGGTCGTGATGGCGCCGGCCATCGGCGCCCTCGTCGGCGCCGGCGCAGCCGAGCTGTGGCGCGCCTACGTGCGGACGCCTGCGAGCTCCGGGGTCCGGCTCGAGGGCGGACCCGGACGTACGCTCGGGAGCGCGCTCGGCGGCCGACTCGCGGGGCCGTTCCTGGCCGTGGGGCTGGCGATCGGCGGCGTGACCGCGTGGCTCCTCCTCGACCGGACGCCGGGCTTCGCGCCCGGCCTCGGGGTCGGGATCCTCGCCCTCTCCGTCGCGACGGGCCTCGTCCTGGCGATCCCGCATGACCTGCTCGATCGGCGGGCGGCTCGTCTCGCCGCGGCGCTCGGCCTCGTCGTGATCCTCGCCGGGCCGGCCGCGTACTCGGCCGCGACGATGGCGAGCGGCCACTCTGGCGGCGATCCGGCCGCCGGCCCCAGCGGCGACGGCATGGCCGGCGGCGGCGACGCCACGGCCGACACCGCGCTCGTCAGCTACCTCGTCGACAACCAGGGTGCGGCCCGCTGGATCGTCGCGGTCAGCGGCTCGCAGTCCGCGGCTGCCATCCAGCTCGCCGCCGGCCAGCCGGTCATGGCGATGGGCGGCTTCACGGGCAGCGACCCCGCCCCAACACTGGAGCAGCTCAGGGCCTACGTCGCCTCGGGTGAGCTGCGGTACGTCCTCGTCGGCGGCCGGTTTGGCGCCGGCGCCGGCCCTGGCCTCGGGACGCCGCCCTCGGGCGGGTTCGGCGCGGGCGGTTTCGGCCCCGGCGGCGTCGGCCCCGGCGGCGCCGGCGGCCCCGACGCGGGCAGCGCCTCGGTCTCGACGTGGGTGGCCTCGGCGTGCACCGCCGTGACGATCGACGGCTCATCGGTGGCCGGCCTGTATGACTGCGCCGGGGCGGCGTGAGGTCACGGCCATGACCTTCCGAACGTCCGGCGCCGGCCGGCATGTGCCAGGCCAGACGACCGCGGCGGCGTCGACCCTGTCCGCGCCGATGAGCGCCGCCGCCCGGCGAGCCGTGCTGCCGCCACTGCCTCGAATCTGGCCGATCAAGCGCCTCGACATCGGCTGGGTCCTCGGCCTGAATGGCGTCCTCATCGCGGCGATGTGGCTCCGCCACGGGGGCCTCGACGAGCTCGCGACGCTCGGTGGCGTCCTGACCGCGATCGGCCAGCTGAGCGGCCTGTACGCGGCCTATCTCGCCCTCGTCCAGCTGGTGCTCATGTCGCGCAGCCCATGGCTCGACCAGCTGTTCGGCATGGATCGCCTGGCGTGGGCCCACCGCTGGCTCGGCTTCGCGACGGTCTGGCTGATCGTCGCCCACGGCATCTTCACCGTGACCGGCTACGCCCTCGGGGACAACGCGTCGATCGTGGCCGAGGCCTGGACGATCGTCACGACCTACGCCTGGGTTCTGCCGGCGACGATCGGTGGCGTCCTGTTCGTGGCGGTCGGCATCAGCTCGATGGCCGCCGCCCGGCGCCAGATGTCGTACGAGACCTGGTTCGTCCTCCACCTCCTGACGTACGTCGCGATCGCGCTGGGCTTCCTCCACCAGCTGTTCGTGGGCAGCGACTTCATGCACGACCCGCTGGCCCGGGTCTACTGGTCGGCGCTGTACGTCGCGACCGTCGGCCTCATCCTCGCCTTCCGGGTCGGCCAGCCGGTCCTCCTCAACCTTCGGCACCGGCTCGTCGTCGGCCGGGTCGTGCGCGAAGGGCCCGGCCTGATCTCGGTCTACGTCACCGGCCGCGACCTCGATCGCCTGCCCGTCCGGTCGGGCCAGTACTTCAACTGGCGCTTCCTCCACGGCCGCGAGTGGTGGCATGCCCACCCGTACTCGCTGTCGTCGGCGCCGAACGGCCGATGGCTCCGGATCACGGTCAAGGCGCTCGGCGACG
>DATEZX010000164.1:0-3057 GCA_035255225.1 Candidatus Limnocylindrales bacterium | reverse complement strand
GGCCGAGGCGGCCCGCGCCTCCTCGGAGCAGCGTCCCACGACCCGCTCGCCGCCCCGTACGAACAGCGAGCCCTCCGGGTCTGCGAAGTCGTTCTGGACGTCGACGACGATGAGGGCGGTGGCGGCGTCATAGCGGGCCATCTCGTGACGATACCGCGCCCCGCCACCCGGCCGGCTCGACCGTCCGGGCCCCCGCCTCGGCACCCGCCGGCTGCCTGCCGCAACCTCGGCGCACCCGGCTCGCACCGGAGTCGCACATGGCCGCCTCCGCCCGCCTCGGCTACGCTCTGGAGGCAAGCGAAAGCCACGAGGCCCACAGAGCAGCGCATGGTCGCCACGCGTCCGCCCGACATTCGCAACCACCACGTCTATCTCGACGAGTTCAAGCAGCAGCTGCCGGACATCGACCCGGCCGAGACGGACGACTGGATCCACTCCCTCGACGACGTCCTCGACCAGGAGGGCGAGACTCGCGCCCGCTTCCTGCTCTACAAGCTCCTCAAGCGGGCTCGTCAGCGCCAGGTCGGCCTGCCGCCGCTGACCAACACCCGGTACATCAACACCATCAGCCCGGAGCAGGAGCCGACCTACCCGGGCGACGAGGTCCTCGAGCGGCGGATCCGGCGGCTCATCCGCTGGAACGCCGTGGCGATGGTCCTGCGGGCCAACAACCGCTTCCCCGGTCTCGGCGGCCACCTGGCGACCTACGCCTCGGCGGCGAGCCTGTACGAGGTCGGCTTCAACTGGTTCTTCCACGGTCGGGATGACGGCCGGCCTGGCGATCAGATCTTCTACCAGGGCCACGCCGCGCCCGGTATCTATGCCCGGGCGTTCCTCGAGGGCCGGCTCACCGAGGACCAGCTCGACCACTTCCGGCGGGAGACACCGCCCCAGAAGGGCCTCAGCTCCTATCCACACCCGCGGCTCATGCCCGAGTTCTGGGAGTTCCCGACCGTCTCGATGGGCCTCGGACCGGTCAGCGCGATCTACCAGGCCCGCTACAACCGGTACCTCCAGAACCGGGGCCTGCTCGACACGAGCGGCTCACGCGTGTGGGCCTTCCTCGGCGACGGCGAGACCGATGAGCCCGAGGCCCTGGGCGCCCTGCACGTGGCGGCCCGCGAGGGCCTCGACAACCTCACGTTCGTCGTCAACTGCAACCTGCAGCGCCTCGACGGTCCGGTCCGCGGCAACGGCAAGATCATCCAGGAGCTGGAGGCCGTCTTCCGCGGTTCGGGCTGGAACGTCATCAAGGTCATCTGGGGCCGGGAGTGGGACGAGCTCCTGGCCCGCGACGTCGACGGCGTCCTGGTCGAGAAGATGAACACGACCGTCGACGGCGAGTTCCAGAAGTATTCGGTCGCCGGACCGGCCTACATCCGCGACCACTTCTTCGGGCCCGACCCGCGGCTGCGCCGCCTCGCCGAACCCATGACCGACGAGGACATCCACAACCTCCGCAGGGGCGGCCACGACATGCGGAAGCTGTACGCCGCGTACACGGCCGCGACCGAGTTCAAGGGGGCCCCGACGGTCATCCTCGCCAAGACCGTGAAGGGCTGGGCGCTCGGGCCCGGCGTCGAGGCCCGCAACATCACCCACCAGGCCAAGAAGCTGTCCGAGGCGGAGCTGAAGGTCTTCCGCGACCGCCTCGAGCTGCCGATCCCCGACGACCAGCTGCACGACGCGCCCTATTACCACCCGGGGCCGAGGTCCGAGGAGATCGAGTACATGCTCGAGCGCCGTCGCGCGCTCGGCGGGCCCCTGCCGAGACGGGTCGTGGCGGTCGCGCCGCTGCCCAAGCCGAAGGAGGCCTTCGACGCCGAGTTCGCGGCCGGCAGCACGACCCCGGTCTCGACCACGATGGCACTGACGCGGATGCTCCGGAACCTCATCCGCGACCCCGACCTGGGGCCCCGAATCGTGCCGATCATCCCCGACGAGGCGAGGACGTTCGGGATGGACCCGCTGTTCAACGAGGTCGGGATCTACTCGGCTCTCGGCCAGCGCTACGAGCCCGTCGACTCGGAGCTCGTCATGAAGTACCGCGAGGCGATCAACGGCCAGGTGCTCGAGGAGGGCATCACGGAGTCCGGCTCCGCGGCCAGCTTCCAGGCCGCGGCAACGTCGTACGCGACCCATGGCCTGCCGGTGATCCCGTTCTACATCTTCTACTCGATGTTCGGCTTCCAGCGGACCGGCGACCAGTTCTGGGCCGCCGGCGACGCCCGAGCCCGAGGCTTCCTCGTCGGCGCCACCGCCGGCCGGACGACCCTCCACGGCGAGGGCCTCCAGCACGACGACGGCCACAGCCATGTCGTGGCCTCCACGATCCCGAGCATTCGCCAGTACGACCCGGCCTTCGCGTACGAGCTGGCGGCGGTCCTCCGGGACGGCATCGAGCGGATGTATGGAGCGGGGGAGGACGTCTCCTACTACATCACCGTCTACAACGAGAACTACGCCCAGGCGCCGAAGCCGACCGGCATCGACGACGGCCTGCTGCGGGGGATCTACCGCTTCGCGGCGGCGCCGGACCTGGGCTCGGCAGGGAAGGCGATCGGGCCTCGGGTCCGACTCGCCGGCTCGGGCACGATCCTCCTCCAGGCGATCGAGGCCCAGCGGCTCCTCGCCGAGCGCTTCGGGGTCGCGGCCGAGGTGTACTCGGCTCCGTCGTTCCCGCTCCTGCGGCGGGATGCCCTCCAGGTCGACCGCTGGAACCGCCTCCACCCGGCGTCGAAGCCGCGAGTCCCGTACGTCTCGACGATCCTCGGACCGGACGGCGGCCCGATCGTGGCCGCCACGGACTGGATGAAGGCCGTGCCGCAGATGGTCGCGCCGTGGATCTCCGCCCCGTTCGTCGCGCTCGGCACCGACGGCTTCGGGCGGAGCGACGTTCGCGAATCCCTTCGGGCATTCTTCGAGATCGATCCGCCGGCCATCGCCGCGGCGGCGATGAGCGCCCTCGCGAGGACGGGCGCCGTCACGGCCAGGGCCGCGGCCAAGGCGATCACCGACCTCGGCATCGATCCCGACAAGGTCGACCCGCTGTCGGTC
>DATEZX010000163.1:0-4660 GCA_035255225.1 Candidatus Limnocylindrales bacterium | reverse complement strand
CTGCAACGAGCTCGCCAGGTCTTCTGGCGCTATGGCTTCGCGGCCTTTGTGGTCGGGATCCTGTCGACCGTGATCGCGACGCTCGTCGACCTCGCCGTCGGGGTGCTCGGCCACGCCGATTCGTTCGGCGGCGGCCTCGTCGGGACCCTGATCGCGACGCTTGGGGTCGCGCCTTTCGGATACATCCTGACCGCGATCGTCATCGGCGACGTCGACGGAGCGGCCGCGCTGGGACGATCGATCACCCTCGCCCTGGCTCGTCCTCGACTCGCGCTCGTCGTGGCGGCGTTCGCGTTCCTCGCGAGCACGATCCAGGTCCTGGGCCTGGGGGTGGCACTCGACCTCGTCGATCGGATCGTGACGTTCCTCGACCCCGGGCTCGAGCAGGACGCCGGACTGCTCGTGGCGATCCCGGCGATCGCGATCGCGCTCGTCGCCTTCGGTAGCCTGGGCCTCACGGTCGGGGCGGTGACCGCGGCGCCGCAGATCACGGCGTTCCTCGGCCTGACCCACTTCACCGGCGGGCTCGACCGGGCGCGCAGCCATCCCACGAGCCTTACGTCTCCCACGGAGCCGTCACCGACCGAACAGGGAGAGCAAGGATCCCCGGCCCCGAGCCCGTGGCAACAGCCGGCGAAGACGCCCGGCCCGACCCGCTGGGTGACCGTCCCGATGCTCTTCCTGATCGGCCTGGAGGTCCTGGCCGTGGCGGTTGGCATCGCCAACTCCGGCGGTGGCTAGCCCGGCTCCTCTCCTCGCCGATGGCGTCGACCGCGAGCGTCGGCGCCCGGCTCATCCGGCGCCGAGCTCGTCCAGTCGCTCGTCGTCGATACCGAGATGGTGGGCCAGCTCGTGGACCACGGTCCGCCGGACCTCTTCCTCGAGGTCGCGTGGATCCGGGTAGTCGTCCTCGAGGGGCAGGCGGAAGAGCGAGATCCGGTTCGGGACGATGGCCCAGTCGGCGCCCCACTCAGTCCGTGGCACGCCCTCGTACAGGCCGTACAGCGTCTCGTCGGGCCCGAGGCCGTTGTCGACGAGCTGGCGCTCCGACGGCTCGTCCTCGATGACGATGGCCACCTCGGCGAGGTGCTCCCGGAACGGCGACGGGATGCCGGCCAGGGCCCGATCGACGAGGCGCTCGAACGCTGCCTCGCTCCGCCAGCCACCTGGCGGATCGCCGCGTCGCGAGCCACGGGCGCGCTTTCCCACGTCGCCGATCCTATCCCCGGCCACGGCTACGATTCGGCCGTGAAGGCGGTCTACACCGAGCACCACCGCGCCCACGATCCGGCCGACGAGGTCTACCTCGGCGTGGCGATCCCGGCCTACGAGGTCGTCCAGCGCGCCGGGATCATCCGGGGCGCCCTGCTGGCCGACGGCGGCTTCGAGCTCGTCGAGCCGACCGAGCATGGCGAGCTGCCGATCCTGGCCGTCCACGACCGAGGCCTGCTGCGGTTCCTCGAGCAGGCCTGGAGCGAGGTCCGGCGCCAGGCCATCGGGCGCCAGTCGCTCGTCGCCGACACGTACCCCAGCCGGTCGATGTTCGAGGGCATGTCCGAGGCGGCGATCGGGCGGATCCCGGAGCCGGTCGCGATCGGCGGGCGAGCCGGCTGGTGGGGGCTCGACTCGTCGAACCCGATCCTGCCAGGGACCTACGAGGCGGCCCGCTGGGCGGTCGATGTCGCGCTCACCGCCGTCGACCTCGTGCTCGACGGCGAGCCGGCCGTCTACGGGCTGTGCCGCCCGCCCGGCCACCACGCCGCCCGGTCCATGGCCGCCGGCTACTGCTTCTTCAACAACGCCGCGATCGCGGCCGAGGCGATCGTCCGGGCGACCGGGGAGCGGGTCGCGATCCTCGACGTTGACGTCCACCATGGCAACGGCACGCAGCAGATCTTCTGGCGTCGCGGCGACGTCCTGTACGCCTCGCTCCACGCCGATCCGGCCGTCGCGTATCCGTTCTTCCTCGGCCACGCCGAGGAGATCGGCGAAGGCGAGGGGATCGGCGCCAACCTGAACCTACCGCTGCCGCGAGGCACGGACGACGCGGCCTACCTCGCCGCCCTCGATCGGGCGCTCGAGGCCATCGCCTCGACCGACGGCGAAATCGTCGTCGTGTCGCTCGGCTTCGACACCTACCGCGACGACCCGATCGGCGGCTTCGCCCTGACCCGCGCCGCCTACGCCGTGGCCGGCCGCCGGGTGGCCGCGCTCGGCCGGCGGCTGGTCATCCTCCAGGAGGGCGGCTATCACCTGCCGTCGCTCGGGCGGAATGCCGTGGCGTGGCTCCGCGGAGCGATGGCGCGTACCATCCCCGAGCCATGACGAGCCTGCCGGAGCACGTCCGGAACCTCGTCGCCGAGATCGAGACCGAGATCGGCGAGCCCGGTGACGGACGGGGGGACGATTCCCGAGCCCACCCGATCGCGGGCCGCGGCGCCCTCGCGGGCCCCGCCGGCCCGGTCGAGGATGCGGTCCGCCAGATCCTCGTCGAGATCGGCGAGGACCCCGACCGGCCAGGCCTGCGTGGCACCCCGGATCGGATCCACCGGATGTACGCCGAGCTGACCGCGGGCTACCACGTCAACCCCGACCGGCTCGTCAACGGGGCGATCTACGAGGTCGCCTACTCGGAGATGGTCGTCGTCAAGGACGTGCCGTTCTACTCCCTGTGCGAGCACCACCTCCTGCCGTTCTTCGGGGCAGCCGCGGTCGCGTACATCCCCCGGGGTCGTGTCATCGGGCTGTCGAAGATCCCGCGGATCGTCGAGATGTTCGCCCGTCGGCTCCAGGTCCAGGAGCGGATGACCCAGGAGATCGCCGACTTCCTCGACGAGCGGCTGAATCCCCAGGGCGTGGGCGTCGTCATCGAGGCGACACACCTGTGCGCCGTCATGCGGGGCATCCGCAAGCCCGGCACGATCATGACCACGGCAGCGGTCCTCGGCCTGTTCCGGACACGGGACCGGACCCGGGCCGAGTTCTACAGCCACCTGGAGCGCCGACCGCCGAGCCAGTGAGGGGGACCCATGGACGTCGCGGCCGATCAGCCAACCGTCAAGGAGATGCTCGCCCGGATGGACGACGGCTGGACCGCCTTCTCGAGGCGCGTCCACGACCTGCCCGTCGAGATGCTCGACGTCCGGCTCGGCGAGGACGCCTGGACGCGCAAGCAGATGCTCGCCCACATCGCCACCTGGCACGACCTCACGGTCGACCGGCTCGGCCAGTTCGCCGACACCGGCCAGCCGGTCGAGCTCGATGACGACGACGACACGATCAACGCCCGGGCCGCGCGCGCCTCGATCGGCCGGACCACCGGCGAGGTGCTGCTCGCGCTCGACGAGTCGTACCGGCGCCTTCGGCGCGAGGTTGCGCACCTGACGAACGAGCAGCTCGCCGCCCACAACTCGTGGGCGGCCGCCGTCATCAGCGGCAACACCAATCGCCATTACGCCGAGCACGCCGTCGACCTTGACGCCAGAATCCCCGTGACGTGACCGACCGCCCGCTCAAGGTCCTCATCGCCAAGCCCGGTCTCGACGGCCACGACCGCGGCGCGAAGGTCCTCGCCCGGGGCCTCCGTGACGAGGGCTTCGAGGTCGTCTACACCGGCCTCCGGCAGACGCCCGAGATGGTCCTGTCCGCGGCCCTCCAGGAGGACGTGGACGTCGTCGGGCTGTCGATCCTGTCGGGCGCCCACATGACCCTCGTGCCGAAGGTCTGCCGGCTCCTCCGCGACTCCCAGATGAGCGACGTCCTGGTCGTCGTGGGCGGGATCATCCCGGACGACGACGTGCCGGCCCTGAAGGAAGCTGGCGTGGCCGCGGTGTTCGGGCCCGGCACGACGATCGGCGAGGTCGCGGAGTTCCTGCGGGCCAACGCCCGAGCCCGCGTCTGAGCCCGGCGAGCGCGAGCGAGCAAGGGGTCGCCCGCTCGTGACGGACCCCGCGCCCACGACTGAACCCGCCCACACGACTGGCCCCGCCGTCCCGTCCGACGCGGCCGCCGCTCGCGCGACCGAGCTGTGCGACGCGGCGCTGACCGGCGATCGTCTCGCGCTGGCACGACTCCTCACCGCGGTCGAGAACCACACCGCGGTCGCCGAGGCCGCGCTCCGCCGCCTGTACCCGCTGGCCGGTCGGGCGCACCTGGTGGGGATCACCGGACCGCCGGGCTCGGGCAAGTCGACCCTCGTCGCGTCCCTCATCGCCGAGGTCCGCCGAGCCGGTCGGCCGGTCGGTGTCATCGCTGTCGACCCGTCGAGCCCCATCACCGGCGGCGCCCTCCTCGGCGACCGGGTCCGAATGCAGGCCTACGCGGGCGATGCCGACGTGTTCATCCGCTCGATGGCCTCGCGCGGCCACGCCGGCGGGCTTGCCTCGACGTCCGCCGCCGCCGCGGCTGTCCTGGACGCCGTCGGCTTCGACCTCATCCTGATCGAGACCGTCGGCACGGGCCAGAGCGAGGTCGAGGTGGCCGCCTCGGCCGATACGACCGTCGTGCTCGAGGCGCCGGAGATGGGCGACGAGATCCAGGCGATCAAGGCCGGGCTGCTCGAGGTCGCCGACATCGTCGTCGTCAACAAGGGTGATCGCCCCGGGGCCCTGCGGACCGCCGCGCAGCTGCGGGCGATGCTCACTTCGTCGCGCGGCTTCGG
>DATEZX010000162.1:0-4674 GCA_035255225.1 Candidatus Limnocylindrales bacterium | reverse complement strand
GCGATCGAGTTCAAGGTGTCGCCGAAGCGAACGGTGTAGGCAGTGAACGTCGGTTCCGGGCTGGGCGTGGGGTAGCCGAAGGTCGGGCTGGCGCTCGCGGCCGGGGAAGTCGAGTTGCTCGGCGAGCCCACCGCGGCCGGGCTCGGGCTGCCGCCCGGCCCCGCCAGCAGGCCCGGCACGAGCGCCAGGGCGATCAGGGCGAGGAGGACCGCTCCCAGCCCGAGGCTGACGTAGGGCGAGCCGAGCGCGGTCCGACTGGTCATGGTCGACATGGTGACGCGTGACCGGCCCCGGGAGATGCGGGAATCGCGGTCGAACGACGAGCGGATCACGCCGCCGACGCGTTCTGGCCACGGACCCGTCAGGCCACGGACCCGTCAGGCCACGGACGCGGTCACGACCTCGGGCGCCGGATCGATCGGGGTCGGGGTCTGGAGGGTCAGCTCGCCGGCGATGGCCAGGCCCTCGGCGGCGCTCGCGAGGCGCCCGCCGCCGGACCGCTTCGCGACGAAGCACGCCCGGTCGGCCGCCAGGAGGACCTCCTCGGGGGTCGCACCGTCGTCCGGGAAGGACGCCGTGCCGGCCGAGGCCTCGAGGGCCCGGGCGCGGCCACGCCAGCCCGAGCCGGGACCGACGGTCGCGGCGATGGATCCCCGGATCCGCTCGGCGACGGCGCCCACCTCTCGCGCGGTCGTGCCGGGCAGGAGGACGGCGAACTCGTCGCCGCCGTACCGGAAGACCGCGTCGGTCTCCCGACTGGCGCGGACGATCGCGTCGGCAACCTGCCGCAGCAGCCGGTCGCCGGCGAGGTGACCGAAGCCATCGTTCACGCCCTTGAACCGGTCGAGGTCGAGCATGACGAGGCTGAACGGCTCATGGGCGCCGATGAGGCGATTCATGCGCTCGACGAAGGTCCCGTGGTTGAGCAGCCCGGTCAGGACGTCCGTCCTGGCTCGCTGCTCGACGGCCTGGTGGGCCTCGGCGTTCTGGAGCCCGATCGAGACCTGGGCGGCGAACAGCTGGACGAGCTCGAATTCGTCGTCTGTGAAGCGTCGGCCTTCACCAAGCCGCTCCGCGGTGATCACACCCGTGGCCCCGGTCCGGCTCCGCAGCGGGACGCAGACCAGGGCGCCGTGGACCGGCCCGGTTCCGTGCGTGTTGACGCGTCGGTCGTCGAACTCCTCGTCGATCAGCTGTGGGACGTTGTGCTCGATGACCCAGGTCGCGAGCCCGGTCTCGCCGGGGTCCCACGTGCTCATGAGCTGGTCGCGATCCCGTCCCCGGGCGGTGCGTGGCGCGAGCAGCCGGGTCGACGGGTCAACGACCTCGATGACGAGGTTGTCGCAGGCGATGAGATCAAGGAGTCGGTCCGCCGTCGTCTCGATCAGCGCTGACACCTCGTAGGTCGTCAGGATCGACTCGGTCAGACGCAGGAGCTCGCGCTGGCTGCGGACCTTCTGCTCGAGGGCGGCGGACTGCTCGCGCACGCGCTCGGTCGCGTCGGCATTGGCCATCGCCTGGGCCGCGAAGCTGGCATAGATCACCAGGAGCCGCAGGTCGTCGGGCTGGAACTGCCGCAGCCCGAGCTTGGACAGGACGAGGACGCCGAGGACCTCGTCCTCGAAGAGCATCGGGGCGATGAGCATCGACTCGTCGAGGTGCGGATCGGTCCCGGCGATCGTGTTCGTCCGGGGGTCGGAATCCGCGTCGTCGAGCAGTTGGGCGAGCCGGTGCTCGGCGACCCAGCCCGTGATGCCCTGGCCGAACTTGACCCGGAGCTGGTCGGGCGTCTCGTCGACGTACTCGCCGACCTGGCCCTGCATCGCCACCGGGATGAGGTCGTCGCCGTACAGCCGGTAGACCCGGACGTTGTGGTAATCGATCAGCTGCCGGAGCTCGGTGGCGATGGCCGTCCCGATCTCGGCCACCGTCGAGAGACGGCTGAGGCGCGCACCCAGCTGCTGGATCGACTGGAGCTGGGCCGCCCAGGTCGCGAGCTGCTGGTAGGTCCGGGCGGCCTTGATCGCCACGGCGGCCTGGTTCGCGAGGGCCTGGACGGTCTCGAGCTCGTCTTCGGTCCAGGGATGCGGGCGATCGTGGTAGACGCTCAGGACGCCGAGTGCGCCCGGCTGGTCGCCGTCGAGGAGCGGGGCGATGCCGGCGGTGTCGAAGCCCTCCTGGATGATCGCGGCGCGCATCGTGCCGGCCCGCGGATCGTCGCGGTAGTGGACCGCGAACAGCGGCCGCCGGGCGGCGACGGCGTGCGAGGCGAGGGTGTGGTTGTCCTCCTCCGGCAGCCCGTGGACGGCGGCCTGGTACGTGGCCGACAGGCCGCGAGCGGCGACGGTCCGCCGGCTGCCGTCGGATTCGAAGAGGAAGACCGCCGCGCGGTCGCCGCCGAGGAGGACCAGCGCGTGGTCGACGACGCCGGCCAGGATCTGCTCGAGGTCGAGCCGGCTGCCGATGTCCGCCGCGACGCGCCGCAGCGCCTCGGAGCGGTGCATCTGGCGGGTGACCTCTGCCGCCGCGCCAATCGCCACGCCGAGGTTGCCGAGTGCCCGAGCGGCGGCGCCGATGAGCTCGCGGTCGATCTCGCCGAGCGGGTCGTCGCGTTGGATCGCCAGCAGCAGGACGCCCCACGGCTCTCGGTCGCCGGGGATGGCGCAGGCCACCTCGCGGCCATGCTGGAACGCGACCGAGAGGTACGCACCGGGCCGCGGGTCGAGGACCTCGGGGGCGCCGGACAGCGCCGCGCCGAGGATTCCGAAGCTGCGTGGCAGGTCGACGAACCGGTCTCGGCTCCCGCCCGCGACCGCGACCGGCGAGAGCGCCTCGCCGTCGAGGCGCCAGACCGAGACCAACGATGCCGCGGCGGCGTCGCGAATGATCCTGGCCCCTGCCTGAAGCGGCGCATCGGGATCGGCCAGGGCGTCGCGGAGGGCCGTCCCCGTCAGGCCGTCGAGGTCCTCAAGCAGTCGCACGATCGGCTGCCGATCCGGCGTGTCGACGACGGCGGCCGTCCGAATCTGTCCCGGGCCACGGGCGACCGCGCCCGGCTGGCCCCGCCGCGGCCCGCGACCCGCGCGGCGTCGACGGGAGGGCTCGAGGTCGAGCGGCGCCTCGAGCGGGGAGGTCGCGACCGAGACGGCCAGGAAGTGCTGGAGGTCCGTCATCCGGTAGCGGCGATCGCCTCGCGGGTTCATCCGGTAGTACCGCAGGCGACCGGCGTCGCTCCAGGCTCGAACGGTGTTGGGGTGCACGCCCAACACCTGGGCCGCCTTCGTGACGGTCATGGTCGCGTCGGCCGGCCGTGACTGGAGAAAGAAGGCGTCAGGCATGGTCCCCGAGGAGGATCTGTGAACTCCTGTGGGGTCACTCTAGGTACCCCACTTTTCTTGCCAATGAGACGAAAGTACCGGCGGTTCGCCGCAGCACCGACGAGGGCCCGTTGCGAGCTCGCGACGGGCCCCAACCAAGAGGTCTGGCGACGTGGCGCGAAGGGTCAGTGGGGACGCGGACCGCCGGTCGCCCGGACGTACAGCAGCGTCGCCCCGACCGAGGCCAGGCCGAGGGCGAGCACGGCCACGATCGCCGCGCCGGGCGCCCCGACGAGCCCCGGCCCCTCGCCCGAGCTCCGCGTGTCGCCGCCCATGCTCGTCGGCGCCGGAGACGGATCAGCCGCGAGCGCAGCCGGGGCGTCGAGGGCCCCCACGGCGCCGATCGCACTGAGACCACCGTCGAGCAGTCCGAGGAGAACCAGCGCGCCACCCAGGACGAAGGCAGCCGCCGCCAGGCGCGGCCGCCACCGCTTGCCGCGCGCGAGGATGCGCATGGCTTCGCCGGTCTCGAGGGTGCTGAGCACGAGCGGGCGGCTCCCACCCGCCGTCATCATCGGCCGCCCGTCCGGATCGAGGACCGGCCAGCCAAGGACGCGGGCGTGCTCGACGCTCGAGACCTGGTCGATCGTCACGACCGCGGGCGCGTCCGGCGGCAGCGAGGCCGGCGCCCGATCGGCGAGGTCGCGGGCGACCCCCCGGCTGACGCGCGACATGACCACCAGGCCCTCGCCGAGGGCCCGGCTGTCGACGGCCATCCCCGCGACCGCGTCGCGGATTCCGAACGGCACGACCTCGAGGCCATCCTCGAAGCGCTCCCAGCGCCGCCCGACACGGGCCGCGATCCGGGTCCGGCGGAGGACGAGCGGGTTGTGGGCCGCGTCCTCGAACTCGTCGTCGCCGTCGATCCGGCCCTCGATCGCCACATACCGGCGCTCGCCGGCCGCGGCCATCCGCGCGGCGTCGGCGACGGCCACCGACGGGGTCGTGATCAGGAGCCGTCCGATCCGGTAGCCGGGCCCGAGGCTTCGGAGGATGGCGAAACCCGCGCCGACCGCGGCGACGCCGCCCGCGACAAGGAGGAGGGGGAGCACGGCGGGGATCATAGGCCGCGTCCGCAGCGACCGGCCCGAAAACGAAGGGCCCGGAGGAACCTACCCGACACGTGGGCGTTGATGCGATCGCCGCCGTTAGTGTCGCTCGGCCCCTCCGGGCTGAGAACAACGCTAGTCGTGTGGCCCGACGAGGGTCAACCCGCTCCGTCCACGAGATTCGGACGGACGGGCGGAGTTGTCCACCGGCCGTCCACATCGATGACCGGGCACGCACCACCCCAGGC
>DATEZX010000161.1:0-6285 GCA_035255225.1 Candidatus Limnocylindrales bacterium | reverse complement strand
TGGGTCGCGACCACGACCCGACGACCGCCCGGGTCGCGCTGGCCTGTCAAGCCCGCTCGGGATCCCGAGCCGGCCGCCGATGCGCCGTCGGTCATCGCCCGGGTCCGACCCTCCCGGGAGCCGGCGGCCCTCCGGTCTGCGCCGCCGGGCCCGCGGGCGCTGGCGGCCCCTTGGCCGCCGACTCGCCGAGGCGGGCCACGAGCTCGGTGGTCGGCAGCTGGCCGGCGAGGACGAGGGGCAGGAGCTCCGACCAGTTGTGGCCACGGACGCGCAGCCGGAGCCGTCGAGCCGGCGCGATCGCGGCCCAGAGGAGCTCGCGCTCCCGCGCCCGCAGGGCCTCGATCGTCAGGCCATCGAGCACAAGGAGCGGCGAGAAGCTGCCGAACGGCGGGAAGGTGTACGCGTCCTCCGTGTTCTGGAGGAGCTCGTCGACCATCGCCTCGATCGCGGGCTGCTCGGCCAGCGGCTCGCCGCGCTCCATGACCACCACGGCGTCGATCGTCGAGTGCTCGACGACGTCGCACTCGACCAGCGACGTCACGTGGTACTTGGGTGGCGGGATGAACAGCTGGACCCAGGCGTTGACGGTCACGATCGGGATCGGGAGCCGGCCGAGCGCGTGGCCGATCGCCCGGCCCTCGCGGGAATGGAGCGTCGACCGGATCGACAGCATCACCCGATCGGCGGCCGGGAGCGCCTGCTCGTTCACCGCGCTCATGGTGTGGGACGACAGCGTCAGCGGCTTCGGGTAGCCGAGGATGCCGTCCGGCCCGACGATCGCCATGTCGTCCGACAGGAAGCCGCAGCCGCCGCGCACGAGGAGGCGCAGGACCGTGCTGGTCTTGCCGGTGTCGGTCTTGGCCGACACGACGAGGGCTCCCCGGTCGCCCTCGATGGCCGCGCAGTGGAGCAGGACGCGATCCCGGGTCACGAACAGGAACCGCAGCAGCGGCTCGACCATGTTCGTGTACAGCACGTGGTGGGACCACAGCAGCAGCCAGTTGGCGTCGAGGTGGATCGGCCCGCCGCCAGGCGCGAGGCGGACGTCGAAGGCGGCGCCGAGCCCGCCGAGATGCTCCCGGTAGCGGATGACCTCGCCGACGCGGCGGGTCGCGATGCCGAGGCGGGGCCAACCGCCGAGCCACATCCCCCGCACGACGAGATCGGGCCGCTGGAGCTCATGGTCGACGTTGAACGCGGCCAGCTCCGGCAGGGCCACCGCCGAGCGCACCCGGACGAGGCCGTGGACGTCGTACTGGTAGGCCCCGCCGACGGGCCGCTGCGCCCGCTGGTCGCGGCCCGCCCAGATCCAGTTGTCGGCGATGAGATAGCGGATGCCGAACGTCAGGCCGATCGCGACCAGGTTCGAGATCGCGTAGTGGATCCCGCCGTGGTCGGTCAGCAGGTACAGGACGGGGACGCGGATGAGCAGCGTCGCGGCATTCAGGGCATTGAAGACGAGATACCGGATCAGCACCTGGCCGCGCGCCTCGCGTGCCCGGAAGACCCAGAACTCGGTCAACAGGAAGTTGTGGAGGGTCGAGACCTGTGACGCCAGGATCGACGAGACGAGGTAGTAGATCCCGAACGTCTCGGTGAGGATGACGAGCGCGAGCTGGTTGACGACGATCCCGAGGACGCCGACGACCGCGAACTTCGAGGGGGACGCCAGAACCGTCATGAGTCGGCGCGCGATCGTCCGGCGGTGACGCCGCCCAGCGGCCGGCGGCTGGTCCTCGGTCACGTACGCCTCGAGCTCCGCAGCGCGGGAACGCTGGACGCCCGCATGGTAGTGGCGGTCTCGTCCGTCAGGATCGGGTTCGCTGGCGGGCGGTGCGCGGCGTCACCCGCGCCGCGGATCGCGTTGCGTCAGCGCCTGACGGTGGCGAGCGCGGTCGCCTGGGCGTCGAAAAGTCGCGCGAGGCCCAGGTTGGCGAGGTCGAGGAGGGCGTCGACGCGGCCGCGATCGAATGGCGCGCCCTCGGCCGTGCCCTGGAGCTCGACGTACGTTCCGGCGTCCGTGCCCACGACGTTGAAGTCGACCGCCGCGTGCGAGTCCTCCGAGTAGTCGAGGTCGAGCATCGCGATGCCGTCGACGATCCCGACGGAGATGGCCGCGACCTTGCCGACGAGGAGGCGCTCCTGGCCGGCCCTGATGAGGGCCGCCGCCAGGGCGACGTAGCCGCCGGTGATCGAGGCGCAGCGCGTGCCGCCGTCGGCCTGGAGGACGTCGCAGTCCACGGTCACGGTGCGCTCGCCGAGCCGGGCGAGATCGACCACGCCGCGCAGCGACCGGCCGACGAGGCGCTGGATCTCGTGGGTCCGCCCGCCCAGGCGGCCCTTCACGGATTCGCGCTCGGTCCGCTCGGCGGTGGCCCGCGGGAGCATCGCGTACTCCGCGGTCACCCAGCCCGTGCCCTTGCCTCGGAGGTGCGGCGGGACGCGGTCGGCGACCGTGGCGGCGCACAGGACCTCGGTGTCGCCGACGCGGATCCGGCACGAGCCCTCGGCCCACTTGAGGACGCCGAGGGTCATCGTCACGGGGCGGAGGTCGGACGGGCCGCGCCCGTCGGCCCGCACTGACGGCGGCCGGTTGCCGATGCTCATCGTGGCTGGGCCTCCTTTCGCGCAGCCTCGCTGCGCTCCTGTGCCTTGGCAGCATCCCAGAGCGCGTCGAGGGCCGCAAAGTCCAGGTCGCGCATCGCGACGCCTCGCTCGGCGACCATCGCCTCGACCCGCCGGAACCGCGACCGGAACTTGCGGTTCGCTGCTCGCAGCGCGGCCTCCGACTCGATGCCGAGCTTGCGGCCGACGTTGACGACGACGAGCAGCAGATCCCCGAACTCCTCGCTTCGCCCGTCGGGGTCGTGGGCCGCGGCCAGCTCGGCGAGCTCCTCGGCGACCTTGTCGAGGACTCCGTCGACGTCGGGCCAGTCGTAGCCCAGCGCGGCTGCCCGCTCCTGCATCTCCTGGCCGGCCGCGAGGGCGGGCAGGCTGGTGCTGATGCCGTCGAGGGCGCCGCGAGCGGTACCGGATGCCAGGTCGGCGGCCTCGTTCGGCGACAAGGCGGTGGCCTCCTCGGCCGCCTCGGCCGCTGCCAGCTCGGCGGCTGCCAGCTCGGCCGCGACCGCCTCGGCCCGCTCGGTGGCCTTGATCCGCTCCCACTGGCGGTTCACGTCGGCGGCCGTCCGCGCCTCTGCCTCGCCGAAGACGTGTGGATGCCGGCGAACGATCTTGCGGGCCAGCTCGGCGTTCACGTCGGACAGGTCGAAGACCCCCGCCTCGGCGGCCAGCTGGGCGTGCAGGACCACCTGGAGGAGCAGGTCGCCCAGCTCGCCCGCGAGCGCCGGCGTCGCGCCCGCCTCGAGCGCGTCGTAGACCTCGTACGCCTCCTCGAGGAGATGCTTTCGCAGGGACTGGTGAGTCTGCTCGCGATCCCACGGGCAGCCATCGGGCCGCCGGAGCCGCTCGCTGATGTAGGGCATCGTCCACAGGCCGCCGAACGCCAGCTCCGCCGCGAGCGGCGGGACGGCCAACCCCCCTGCCAGGTCAGCCTGGTCGAGGTCGGCGAGTGCGGCAGCTCGGGTGCCCTCCGAACCGACGACGAGGACCGGGTGGTCGGCCGGGTACAGCCGTCGAAGGACGGCCAGTGGCGCTCGGTCGGCCGCGGCGCGATGGCCGTGCCGGCCGGGCACGGGCTCGGCCGCGCGCCCGTCAATCCTGGCCGGCGGGACGACGACGAGCAGGCGCGAGGGCTCGATCGGGAAGGCGGCGAGGCCGTCGGCGGGGACGACCTGGGCCCCCGCCATCGGGTCGAGCGACCAGCGCCGGTGGGCCGCGGCGAGCAGCTCGTCGAGCATCGCCGGCCGAGCCGCCCTACTGGCCGAGCGGGGTCGACGCGGCGTCGCGGGTGATCGTTGCGGCGTTCTTCTGCTGCTGGTACCAGGTCGAGAAGCCGGAGCTCTTGAAGGTGCTGATCTGGTCCGCGCTCGGGGTCCGCGTCTCCTCGGCCAGGACCTTGAACAGGTAGACGCCATCGCCCTGGATCGTGACGGGATCGGACACGGATCCGACGGCGGTCGAGAAGATCGGGTCTTCCTTCTGGGGAGAGAGCTGGCCCTTCACGACCCAGCCGATGTCACCGCCGTTCTTGGCTTCGGGCCCCTCGCCATTGTCACGGGCGAGCTGGCCGAAGTCGATGCCGGCCTCGGCCCGCGTCTTGAGGTCGGCCAGCCAGGTCTCGTCGCCCGCCCCGAAGGAATGCATGAACTGGATCACGTGCCAGCCGAAGGTGCTCTTGACCGGCGGCAGGATCTCGAATTGGCGGAGGCCGCTGGCGAAGATCGCCTCCGCGAACGTGGGATCGAGCGCGGTCGTCCGGTCCGCGTAGGGCATCTTGCCGCCGTTGTCCTTGGTGCCGCTGTCGTCCGACCTGGTGCGGGCGTAGAGGTCGAACTTGGTGGGGTCGAGCTGGAGGTCGTGGTACGCGGCGAAGGCCGCATCCTTGGCGGCCTGCCAGGCGGGATCGTCGAGGTTAAGGTTCTTGGCGCCGGCGGGATCGTTGTTCGGGGCGAACAGGATCTCGCGGACCTTGACCGACGACGCGGTCGCCTGCGAGTCGGGCAGGTAGATCTGGAGGACGTGGCGCTGGGGACCCGGCTTGGAGAGGTCGACGACGACCTTGTCTCTCAGCTTGGTGGTCACGACCTCGGCCTTCACCGCCGTCCGGTAGTCGGCCAGGCTGACACCGGCGTCCTGGACCTTGGTGCTGTAGGCCTGATCGACCGAGGTCGAGGCGACCTCGGTGACGCGGCCGATGCGGGCCGTCCCGTCGGAGCCGACGATCACGTCGGTCGGCGTGTTGACCTGGGCCGCGAAGACGGCCGTCATGAAGTCTGCGTCGTAGCCGCTGTCCTTGAGGAGCCAGCCGAGATCGCCTGCCTGGGGAGCGGACGTCGCGGTCGATACGGTCTTGGCGATGTCGTCCCAGGCTCTCCCGGCCTTGAGCTGGGCGAGGGCGTCCTGGGCCTTCTGCTTGGCGGCGGCCTTCTGCGCGTCGCCGACCTGGCCGGTCGTCGGATCGACGGCCGGCGCGACCTCGATCAGCCAGACGTGGCGCTGCTCGGGGAGCGTCGCGTCCTTCGTGAGCTGGGCGTCGACCTCGGCATCGCTGACGCTGAGCCCGGCGGTGGTCGCGAGCCTGGCCTGGAGCGTCGTGTCGATCAGATCCTCGAGGGCGATGCCGCCGATCGAGCCGAGCTGCTGGTCGAGGTACGACATCTGCTGGGCGGCGTCCTGCTGGCTGATGTGGCCGGCGGTCAGCTCGTCCTGGATCCGGTGCTCGGCGTACTTCGTCCGGAAGGTGTCGATCGCGATCTGGGTCCGCAGCTGGTCGCGGGTCAGCGTGACGTCGTCGACCGTCGCGGCCGTGCCCAAGTGGTCGGAGTACCAGCTCCAGGCGCCATAGCCGACGAGGATCAGGATCGCCGCGACGATCGCCAGGATGAAGCCGCCGTTGATGAGCGCGGTGCGGCGCTCGTCGGAGTCCCAGCCCGCGCTCTTCCGGCGCTTGGCGACGGGCCTGGCTCGATAGGTCATGCGCTGAACGAAGCCTCGAGGAGTGTGCGGAGCCCGCCGGCCGCGAGTCGAGCGGCGCAGGGCGCGCGGAATGGTACCGCACCCCGCCGCGGGGCCGGTCGATCAGGCGTCGTGGCCGCGGCGCGCCAGCCGATCGATCAGCTGCAGGTAGCGGTCCTGCCAGGCCTCCCAGCTCAGCTCGCGGACCCGCCCGGCCATCAGGTCGACGCGGCGCAGCCGGGCGTCGGGGTCGTCGACGAGGTCGAGGATCGCCGCCGCCAGCGAGGCGGGGTCGCCCGGCTCGTACAGCGCGACGGCCTCGCCGAGGAGCCGCTCCGCGAGCGGCAGGCGGGCGGCCACGACGGGGAGGCCCATGGCCCCGTACTCGAGGAGCTTCGTCGAGAAGCTCAGCTGCGTGAAGGCGGAGGCCGGCACCGGCGCGATCCCGACGTCGGCCGATCCGAGGGCGGCCGGGACCGCCTCGATCGGGATCCGTCCGTGGAACCGGACGGTCCGGTCCAGGCCCAGCTCCGCGGCTCGCACGACCAGGGCCTCGGTCGCGTCGCCGCGGCCGTAGACGTCGAGCGCCAACGCCAGCTCCGGACGAGCAGCCCGGATCGCGGCCATGGCCTCCAGGGCAACACCGAGGTCGTAGGTCGGCGTGACCGCACCGGCGTACACGAGACGGAGGGTCCCGTCGGCCATGAA
>DATEZX010000160.1:0-4556 GCA_035255225.1 Candidatus Limnocylindrales bacterium | reverse complement strand
AGCCGGCCCGTGGCCGCATGGCGGCAGCGGGGGTCGACGCGCGGTTCGTCGAGCAGCCGGGTATCGATCACGGCGGGATCGTCGACCCGCGCACCGACGTCGGGATCGTCGCGACCGTCTTCGATCTGCTCGCGCGACTCCACTAGCGGCGGAGCCCCGCCGACCAAGGAGGGCCCGACCCAGACAAAGAGGACCCCGGTGTCCGCCGAGGTCCTCCTGCTGATCGCGAACGGTCAGGGCGTGCCGCTAGGCGTTCGTCGTCGCGAGGTGGCGCTGCATCGCGGCCTTGCGCGACAGGTTGATCCGGCCCTGGCGGTCGATCTCGATGACCACGACCATGACCTCGTCGCCGACGGACACGACGTCCTCGACGCTCGGCACGTGGTAGTCGGCCAGCTCGCCGATCCGAACGAGGCCCTCCTTGCCGGGCAGGATCTCGACGAAGGCGCCGAAGCCCATGATCCGGGTGACCTTGCCGAGGTACAGCGCCCCGATCTCGACCTCGCGGGTCAGGCTCTCGATCCACTGGATCGCCTTCCGCGAGTTCTCGCCGCTCACCGCGGCGATCTCGACGCTGCCATCGTCCTCGACGTTGATCTCGGTCTGGGTCTCCTCCTGGATCTTGCGGATCATCGAGCCGCCCTTGCCGATGATCTCGCGGATCTTCTCCGGGTTGATCTTGATGGTGATGATCCGCGGGGCGAAGTCGCTCATGACCGGCCGGGCCTCGGGCAGGACCTCGGCCATCTTGTCGAGGATCGTCAGTCGGGCGGTCAGCGCCTTCCGGAGGCCGTCACGGATGATCGCCTCGCTGATGCCCTGGACCTTGATGTCCATCTGGAGGGCGGTGACGCCCTCGCGGGTCCCGGTGACCTTGAAGTCCATGTCGCCGATCGCATCCTCCTTGCCGAGGATGTCGGTCAGGACGACGAACGAGCCGTCGGGCTCGCTGATGAGGCCCATCGCCGCCCCCGCGACGGGGGCCTTGATCGGCACGCCGGCGTCCATGAGGGCGAGGGTCGAGCCGCAGGTCGAGGCCATCGACGTCGAGCCGTTGGACGTGACGCACTCGCTCACGAGGCGGATGACGTACGGGAACTCGTCCTTGTCCGGGAGGACGGGGACGAGCGCTCGCTCGGCGAGGTGGCCGTGGCCGATGTCACGCCGGCTTGGGCCGCGCATCGGCTTGTTCTCGCCCGTGCTGTACGGCGGGAAGTTGTAATGGTGGATGTAGCGCTTCTCGGTCTCGGGGCTGATCGTGTCGATCCGCTGAACGTCCGATGAAGCGCCGAGCGTGGCGATCGTCAGGGCCTGGGTCTCGCCTCGAGTGAACAGGCCCGAGCCATGGGCCCGCGGGATGAGCCCGACCTCGACCGAGATCGGCCGGATTTCGTCGAGCTTGCGGCCGTCAATCCGGATCCCGTCGTCGAGGACGAGCCGTCGGACGGTCTTCTTCTGGATGAGGCTGAAGAGGCTCTTCGCGACGCCAGCCTCGCGGCGGGCCGCCTCGATCAGCGCGTCGAAGCTGCCGCCCGTCCGCGTGGCCCGGACGGCGGCGGTGATCCCCTCGCGGGCCTTCGCGATCCGGCCCGGGAGGTCGCTCGCGAACCACAGCAGGAGGCTGGCGGTCGCCTCCGCGTCCGGCAGGGCGCGGTGGCTCTCGGTGAGCTCGATCCCGAAGAACCGGGCGAGGTCCGGCAGCTTGTACGACTCGGCGCCCGGATAGCCCTCGCGAGCGATCACGAGCGTGTCGAGGTAGGAACCCGGAGCGAACTTGAACCCGGTGCCGGCTGCAGCCTCGATGAAGGCGAGGTCGAAGCCGACATTGTGGCCGACGACGCGCGCGTCGCCGACGAACTTCAGCAGCTGTGCCGCCGCGTCCTTCGGGCTCGGGGCGCCCTTGACGTCCTTGTCGGTGATGCCGTGCATCTGGTTGCCGACGATCGGCCGGCCGGGGTTCACCAGCGTGGACCAGCGATCGACGATCTTGGTGCCCTTGATCTTGACGGCACCGATCTCGACGAGGTCGGTCATCTTCGGATCGAAGCCGGTCGTCTCGGTGTCGATGACGACGAGTTCGCGCTTGGCGTCGGTGTCGGCGGCGAAGTCGAGGACCGACCCGACCGAGGGCTCGATGTATGGGGTCCGCTTCGGCTTGCCGACCTTCGCCCGCAGCTCGTCCTGGATGTCGATCAGTGGCTGGAGGGCGCGGTGGCCGAAGAGGATGGCCTCGGCCATGACGTCCTCGGGCAGGATGTTCGCGCCGGCCTCGACCATCATGATCGCTTCGCGGGTGCCGGCCACGATCAGGTCGAGATCGGACTCCTGCAACGCGGTGTGGGTCGGGTTCACCACGAACTCACCGTCAATCCGGCCCACGCGGACCGCGCCGACAGGGCCGTTGAACGGGATCTCGCTGATCGTCAGGGCCGCGGACGCCGCGACGGTGCCGAGCACGTCGGGGTTGTTGTCCTGGTCGGTCGAGAGGACCGTGATGACGAGCTGGATGTCGTCCTTGTAGCCCTCGGGGAACAGCGGCCGGATCGGGCGGTCGGTCTGCCGGGCGGCGAGGATCGCCATCTCGGACGGCCGCGATTCGCGCTTGATGAAGCCGCCCGGGATCTTGCCCGCGGCGTACATGCGCTCCTCGAAGTCGACCGTCAGCGGGAAGAAGTCGAGGCCGGGCCTCGGCTCTGACCGGTTGGCGGTCCCGAGGACCATGGTGTCGCCGAACCGAACGGTCACGGCACCGCCGGCCAGCCGCGCGAGCTTGCCGGTTTCGATGGTCAGCGTGCGACCACCAAGCTGGGTCTCGAAGACCTCTGACACGGGGTGTGGTTCCTCCTGTCGTGGAGGAGGCGACGACCTGCTGCGGGTCGACCGGCCGAGTGGCCCGGGGGCGGGCGATCCGGCGGGGCGCCGGCTCGCCCGATCAGGGGCTAGCGGCGGAGTCCGAGCCGTCCGATGACGGCGCGGTAGCGCGTGGCGTCCTTCTTCACGAGATACGCGAGCAGGCGCCGGCGCTGGCCGACGAGCTTGAGGAGGCCGCGGCGCGAGTGATTGTCCTTGGGGAAGCTCTTGAGATGCTCCGTCAGGCCCTTGATCCGCTCGGTGAGGAGCGCGATCTGGACCTCCGGGGAGCCCGTGTCGCCGTCCTTGACAGCGTACCCGGTGATGATCTCCTGCTTCGCTTCGGCCGCGAGCGGCACTCGGTCCTCCGACACGAACGTGATGTGGTTGTACCTGTCCTTGCTATGACCGGCGGATGGTAGCAGCCGAGGTCCGATCGGGCAACCGAAGCCCGACCGGCTCCGGGCCGCCGACTCGGTCCCCAGAGCCTCAGGCGAACACGACCCGCGTCCTGCCCTCTCGTGCGACCCCGTCGTCGATCCGCAGCCTGCCGCCGGCGACGGTCACGGACGTCGCGACGTCGTCGATCGTCACCGGGTACGTGCCGGCCTCCGGCAGGGCCACCGGCATGGCGAAGCGAAGCGCCGCCCGGCCGGTGCCGTGGCCGACCACGGCGTACGGCCGCCCCAGGAGGGCCGCCGCCGCCGCCAGGTCGCCGCGGGCGATGTCGGACCGGATCTCGGCGCTCCGGACCGGGTGGCCGTCGAGCTCGAGCGTCGGCACGACCACGACCTCGTAGTCGAGCTCGCGCCCGAGCGCCGCCACCGTCTCGGGCGTCCCGCGGCGCTCGAAGCCGAAGGCCGACTCCGGGGTCATCAGGAAGCCGGCAAGGTCGACCCGCTCGGCGATCATCCGGACGTACGCGTCGTACGGCGTCATGCGGGTCTTCAGGTCGAAATGGTCGACGACCGTCAGCGCCACCCCGGCCTGGGCCAGCCGCTCGAGCCGCTCCTCCGGATCGCACAGCAGTGGCGGCGCCGAGCCCGCGAGGACCTCGTCGGGGTGGTGGTCGAAGGTGATGACCGCCGGCTGGGCCTGGCGCGCGGCCGCCGCGGTTGCGAGCTCGCGGAGCATGTACAGGTGGCCGAGGTGGAGCCCGTCGAAGACGCCGAGCACGACGAACAGGCGGCCGTGGCCGGCGCGCAAGGCGTCGATCCGATGGACGACGATCATCCGCGAGCCATCTTCTCCGGCGCCAGCCGGCGGGCCTCCCGTCGGGCGATCCCGACCAGCCGCCCGGCCGCGTCGTGGAGGCGGACGACGGCGCCCTCCCCTGCCCCGCCGACGCCGCCGACCGGACGGACGTACCGGCCGAACGTCGCGTCTGCCACCTCGGCCGCGGTCAGCGTGACCGTCGGCAGCGCCTCGAGCCCCGCGTCGGGCGGGAGGAGGAGCGATTCGATCGCGCCGCCGCCTGACGCCGCCGCGGCGCGGAGGACGTCCAGGCCGACGGCGTCGTCGAGCCGGAACGGCCCACTTCGGGTCCTCGTCAGCGCACCGAGGTAGGCACCGGAGCCGAGGGCAGTCCCGAGGTCGCGCGCCAGCGCGCGCACGTATGTCCCGGCCGAGCATTCGACGTCGACGATCAAGATCGGGCGCAGCGGGTCGGTCGCGTCCCACTGGACGAGGTCGAGGCGCCGGATCTC
>DATEZX010000159.1:0-4132 GCA_035255225.1 Candidatus Limnocylindrales bacterium | reverse complement strand
GGCGATGGTCGGCGAAGCCCGCGGCCGGCTCGACCCGCTCGCCGTCCGGCGGACGCTCCGCATGGCAGGGCTCCGCGCGAGCCGCGCCCGATCCCAGAACTTCCTCGCCGACCCGGACGTCCTCCAGGCGATCCTGGACCTCGCCGCGGTCGGGCCCGGCGACCGGGTCCTCGAGATCGGGCCGGGGCTCGGCATCCTGACCGGCGGCCTGCTCGACGCCGAAGCCAACGTGACGGCCATCGAGCTCGACCGCGGCCTCGCGACGTATCTGCGCGGCCGGTTCGCGGCGGAGCTCGCCACCGGCCAGCTGCGACTCATCGAGGGCGACGCGCTCGACCAGCCGCTGCTCGGTCTCGTCGAGCCGCCGTTCGAGGTCGTCGCGAACCTCCCGTACCACGTCACGAGCCCGACCCTCCATCGGTTCCTCGGCGGCACGCCACGTCCGGCGCGACTGGTCCTGATGCTCCAACGCGAGGTGGCCGAGCGGATCGCCGCGCCGCCCGGCGAGATGAGCTACCTCGCCGCGTTCGTCCAGTACCACGCGACCGTCCAAATCGCGCGACGGGTTCCGGCGGCGGCCTTCGAGCCGGCGCCGAAGGTCGAGTCGGCCATCGTCATCCTCGAGCCGCGGTCCGACGTCCCGCTCGGCCCGCCGGGCTGTGAGGCAGAGGACGCGCTGTGGCGCCTCGTCCAGGCCGGCTTCCGGGAGCGCCGGAAGATGCTCCGCAACGTCCTGTCGCGCCAGCTGCCGGTCGAGGCCCCGATGATCGAGGCCGCGCTCGACGCCGCGGGCATCGCGGGCGAGCGGCGGCCGCAGACCTTGTCGGTCTCCGAGTGGCTGGCGCTCCTGGCGGCCCTGCCGACCCTGCGCGAATGACCGAGCCCGGCCACGTCCCCATCGTCCGGCTCGCGCCGGCGAAGCTCAACCTCACCCTCTCGATCGGGCCGCGGCGATCGGACGGCTACCACGACCTGCACTCGATCATGGTCCCGCTCGGGATCGCCGACCGGCTCAGCGTCGCCCGCGCCCAGGGTCTGCCTGACAGCCTGCACGTGGCCGGCGGGGACGGACCGCACGCCGCCGCGCCCGACGACCTCGTCCTGCGGGCCTTCGCGACGGCCCGCCGGGCGGTGGGCCGCGCGGCGGACGCCTTCCCGCTGGCGGCCCGCCTCGAGAAGCGGATCCCGATCGCCGCCGGGCTCGGGGGCGGGAGCAGCGACGCGGCCGCGGCCATCGACGCCGCGCTGGAGGCCTGGGGCGCGGCCGACGCGGTCACGGCGCGCGACCGCGTCGCGATCGCCATGTCGATCGGGTCGGACGTGCCGTTCTTCCTCGTCGGCGGGCCGGTCCTCGTCGAGGGCCGCGGCGATCGACTCACCCCGCTCCGGGTCCCCCTCGGCGGGCCGGTCGGGGTGCTCGTGGTGACGCCAGCCGTCGGCGTCTCGACGCCCGAGGCCTTCCGCCGCTTCGACGCCGGCGGCGTCGCCAGCCCGGCGGACCCGCACGCGACGCGCCTGACCTCGGAGCACCTGGCCGCGGAGCTCCGGGCCGGTCTCCGCGGCGAGGATCTCGTCGCCCGGGCCGGGGTCCTCGCGACCGCGAACGACCTCGTCACGGCCGCGGCCGCCATCGTCCCGGCGCTGCGGGCGTTCCGCCGCACCGTGGCCCGGCTGCTCGGCCGGCCGGTGGGCCAATCGGGCTCGGGCCCGACCCTCTGGGCCCTCTATCCTTCGCTCGGGGAGGCCGAGGCCGCGGCCGCGGAGCTGGCGCGGTGCGCGGCGAGCGGCGAGCTCGAGGCGCCCGGGGAGCGCCCGCCACGAATCCACGCCACGACGATCGCCGGGCCCGACACAGGGAGGATCGACGCATGACCCGCCACGCCATCTCGACGACCGGCGCCCCGGGCGCCATCGGCCCGTACAGCCAGGGCATCGGCGCCGGCGAGCTCGTGTTCTGCTCCGGCCAGGTGGGGCTCGACCCCGCGACCGGGGACCTCGTCGAAGGCGGGGTGGAGGCCCAGGCGGAGCGAGCCCTCCGCAATCTCGCCGCCGTCCTCGATGCCGCCGGCTGCAGCTGGGACGACGTCGTGAAGACGACGGTCTTCCTGGCCGACATCGCGGATTTCACGACAGTGAACGGCGTCTACGGGCGGTTCATGCCCGATCCTCCACCCGCCCGATCGACGTTCGCGGTCGGCGCCCTGCCGAAGGGGGCACGGGTCGAGGTCGAGGCCATCGCCGTCAAGCCCGGCCTTTGACACCCCGGCGCGACGGCCCCGAGAATGCCGTACGCCAACGATGACCACTCCTGAGCCACGCACCGGTTCGGCCGGCGGCCGAACCGCGGCGGTCATCCTGGCCGCCGGCCTCGGCACCCGCATGCGTTCCAAGGTGCCCAAGGTCCTCCACCCGCTGTGCGGCCGTCCGATGCTGGCCTACGTCCTCGACGCCTGGGATGCGCTCGCCGCGACCGGCGTGGCGGGTGCGGCCGGACCGGCGCTCGTCGTCTACTCGCCGGCCACCGAGGCGATCTCCGGCGTCGTCGGCGATCGCGCGACGCTGGCGCTCCAGGCCGAGCCCCGAGGCACCGGCGACGCCGTCGCCGCCGGCCTGGCGATGCTCCCCGCCGGCGTGACCGAGGTCCTCGTCCTGTCCGGCGACGTGCCGCTGGTCGACGCGCCCCATCTCGCTGCGGTCCTCGACCAGCGGCGGCTCGATGACGCGGCGGTCGCGCTCGCCTCCGTGTTCGCCGCCGATCCGGGCGAGCTCGGCCGGGTGGTCCGTGGCGAGTTCGGGACCGTCGAACGGATCGTCGAGGCCCGCGAGGCCGCGCCGGACGAGCTCGAGACGAACGAGGTCAACGCCGGGCTGTACGCCTTCGACGCGGCGTGGCTGCGGCGCCGGATCGGTGACGTCGGCCCATCGACGGCCAACGGCGAGCTGTACCTGACCGACCTCGTGGCCCTGGCTCGCGAGGACGGCCGGATCGTGAGCGCCGTCGGCTTCGACGACGATGGCACGTTCGAGGGGATCAACGACCGGAGCCAGCTCGCCCAGGCCGAGTGGGCGCTGCGGGTCAGGATCAACGAGGCCCACATGCGGGCCGGCGTCACGATGCGAGATCCCTCGACCGCCTACCTCGACTGGTCGGTCCGCCTGGCGCCCGACGTCATCATCGAGCCCGGGGTCATCCTGCGGGGCGCGACCTCGGTCGGGGAGGGCAGCGTCATCGGCCCCGGGACGACGATCGTCGATTCGTCGATCGGCCGCGGCTCGAGCGTGTGGGCAAGCATCGTCGAGGCATCCGAGGTCGGCGACGACGTCCGGATCGGGCCGTTCAGCCACCTCCGGCCGGGGAGCGTCGTCGAGCGTGGCGCCGAGATCGGGAACTACGCCGAGGTCAAGAACAGCCGCATCGGCGCCGGCGTCAAGTCGCACCACGTCTCGTACCTCGGCGACGCGGAGCTCGGCGCGGGCACGAACGTCGGCGCCGGCACGATCACGGCCAACTGGGACGGTCGGCGCAAGAACCGCACCTCGATCGGGCCGAACGCCTTCCTGGGCGTCGACACGATGCTCGTCGCGCCGGTGACGGTCGGCGAGGGCGCGAAGACCGGCGCCGGGGCGGTCGTGACGCGCGACGTGCCGCCAGGCAAGCTCGCCGTCGGCGTGCCGGCCCGGATCCGCGAGCCCCGCCGGGCGCCCGCCGACGCCATCATCCCGGCGGACGAGCGGTCGGGCGAGCCGCCAGCCAAGGCGAAGCCGGCCACGGGATGAGCGCCCCGCTCGGCCAGATCCTCGTCCTCATCGTCCTGACCCTGCTCGAAGGCTTCTTCGTCGCTGCCGAGATCGCCCTCGTCTCTGTCCGCCGCAGCCGGGTCGAGCAGCTCGTCGAGGAGGACAACCGGGCGGCACGCCGGGTCCGCCGCCTGCTCGACGATCCGGGCCGCTTCCTGGCCGTCTCGCAGCTCGGGCTGACGGTCATCGGCTTCTTCGCCTCGGCCTACGCCGCGGTCAGCCTGGCCGATGGGCTGCGTGACCTGCTCGTCCAGCTCGGCGTCGAGCCCGGCACATCGTCAGGCGTCGCCCTCGTCGCGGTGACCGTCGTCCTGGCGCTGTTCACGATCGTCTT
>DATEZX010000158.1:0-11939 GCA_035255225.1 Candidatus Limnocylindrales bacterium | reverse complement strand
GACCGACCCGTCGCGCGTCTACTACGGAACCGACACGAGGATCTTCGAGATCCTGGTGGGCGCACTTGGCGCGATGGTCCTTGCATCGGGCGGTCGCGTGCGGATCGGGCGGATCGCTCGCTGGCTTGCCTGGCCGGCGTTCGCGGTGGTGCTCCTCGCACTTGTCCGGCTCGCCGACGACGACAGCCTCTACTACCACGGGGCTGCGCTCGGGCTGGCCATGGCGGCGGCGATTCTCATCGCAGGCGTCGAGTCGAGGAGCGGCCTGGCCCGCGTACTGTCGCTGCGACCCCTCGTGCTGGTCGGGATCGTCTCGTACGGGCTGTACCTGTGGCACTTCCCGATCATCACGTTCATCAACCAGGAGATCGGACCGACGAGCTCGCCGGCGATCGCGGCGCTGGCGATCGTCCTCACGCTCACAGCGACGACCGCGTCGTACATCGTCGTGGAGCGGCCGATCCGCCGCGGGGGCGCGCTCGTCGGGTTCCGCCTCACCCCGCGGCGACTCCTCGGAATGGTCCCGGGGGCCTCCGGGGTCGTGGCTGCCATGATCGTCGTGTCGACGGCTGGCGGCGTCACGGCGCCGGCCTGGAGTGATCCGACCGGCATCGTCGGCGACGGCGGGCTCGGGACACCGGGGCCCGCGATCGCCATCACCGAGGCGACGCCCCAGGCGCCCGCTTCACCGGCCAGCAGCGCCAGGCCGGCGGTCCAGACGCTCGGCGTGGTCGGCGATTCGGTCATCAATTCAGCTCTGCCCGGTATCGAGGCGACGGCGACCCGCCTCGGTTGGACCGTGGTGGCGGCCTCAGCCCCAGGCTGCCCGATCGGTCTGAGGCCCCTCTTCGACAGCGCCAATCAACCATCGCCATTCAATGCCCGCTGCGCCGCGGTGGGATCGCTGCACCACGCACTGATCGCCGCGCGCCCGGGCGTCGTGATCTGGGAGGATCTTCAGTCGGTCCTGTCCAGACGAGCCTCAGACGGGACCTTCCTGCCCGCTGGCTCGAGCCGCTGGACTGCCGACCTCATCGCCGACTGGTCCGGCCAGCTTGATGCACTCCTCGCAAGCGGGGCGAAGGTCGTGATCGTGATGCCACCGCTTCGGAGCCAGGGAACGCCCGGATGTCAGGACGTTCCGATGGAATCGCGATGCGAGGACTTGCAGCGGCAGGACACGATCATCCGAGCCGCGACGAGCGCCTTCTGGGCGCAGGTGCGCGATCGTCCAGGCGTCCACCTGATCGACGTCGATCCGCTGCTCTGCCCGAACGGGTACCCGTGCCCGACGACGATCGCCGGCGTCGACGTTCGGATCGCCGGCTGGGACCAGACGCATTTCACAGCCGCCGGGGCCACTTGGTTCGCGCCGCGGCTGCTCGACCTCGTCATGGAGTCGACGCGGGGTAGCGGCTGAGTAGGGCCGCACCGGGGAGGTTGCGAGGTGGCGCGCCCGACAGGATTCGAACCTGCGACCTTCGGCTCCGGAGGCCGACGCTCTATCCGCTGAGCTACAGGCGCGCGGGCTCCGAGGATAGCGCAGGACCTTCAAACGACCGGAGCTCGCGGCACGCAGCGAGTCCGATGGCCCGCAACTCCGTGGCGGTCGGCAGCGTCAGCAGGCCATGAAGCGCCTGCTCGCCCTCCTCGCCTGCGTCGCCGTCGCCGGCTGCGGCTCCTCGGCCGGCCCGATCACCCTGGCACGCGCCGAGGTCGCGCGAGCCGCCGCCCCGCCAGCCGACGCGACGAGCGCGGCGGCCGCGGTCAATGCCTTCGGCTTCGATCTCCTCCGGGCCATGCGCGCCCAGGGCGATGCCGTGGTCTCGCCGGCCTCGATCGCGCTGGCTCTCGCGATGGCCCGCGCCGGAGCCGCCGGAGCCACCGCGTCCCAGATGGACGCGGTCCTCCACGACGCGGCCTCCGATGCCCACCCGACCTGGCTCAATGCCCTCGAAGCGGCGATCGCGAGCCGGACCGGGACGTTCAAGGATGCGAACGGCCAGGACCAGCGGGTCGCGCTGCGCATCGCGAACGCCACGTTCTCGCAGCAGGGCATGGCCCTCAAGCCGGCATTCCTCGGGGCCCTCGGCGAGCGCTTCGGCGCCGGCGTGCGGCTCGTCGACTTCGAGGCGGCGACCGAGGCGGCCCGGCAGGCGATCAACAGCTGGGTCAGCGACCAGACCGAGCAGCGGATCAAGGAGCTCCTTTCGAAGGGCGTCCTCGACGACCAGTCGCGGCTCGTCCTGGTGAACGCGATCTACCTCAAGGCGGCGTGGCTCACGCCGTTCGACCCCAAGGCCACGAAGCCCGCGCCGTTCACCCACCTCGACGGCTCGACCGCCGAGGTCCCGACCATGCACCTCGTCGCCGAGCTGCCGTACGCCGAGGGGACCGGCTGGCGGGCGGTCGAGCTGCCGTACGTCGGTGGCTCGCTGGCGATGACGGTCATCGTCCCGGACGACCTGGCGGCCTTCACCGCCGGGCTCGACGCGGCGACCTTCCAGGGCATCGCCGCCAAGCTCGCCGAGCGAAAGCCGGAGGTGACCCTCGCCCTCCCGATCTTCGGGACCGAGACGAAGACCGACCTCAAGACCGTGCTCGCGGGGCTCGGCATGGCGGACGCCTTCGATCCGGACCGGGCGGACTTCTCGGGGATCACCGACGCCGAGCGGCTGTACATCACCGCGGTCGTCCATCAGGCGAACATCGACGTCGACGAGAAGGGCACGGAGGCCTCCGCGGCCACGGCCGTCGTCATGGGCCGGACATCCCTCCCGTCCGACCGGGTGACCTTCAACGTCGACCACCCGTTCCTGTTCGCGCTGCGCGACGTCCCGACCGGCGCGATCGTGTTCCTCGGCCAGATCACGACGCCGGCGGCCAGGAGCTGAGGCCCGCCTCCACGAACCTGCTCCCGGTCACGTGGCTCGCCGCCTAGCATCGGCGAGGTGTCGATCTCGCGGCTCGTCCCGCCGCTCCTGCGGAGCCCGGACTTCTTTCGGTTCTGGCTCGGGCAGACGATCTCCGTGGTCGGTGACCAGATCACGGCGGTCGCGCTCCCGCTCGTCGCGGTCCTGTTGCTCCGGGCCGACCCGGCCGGAATGGGCCTCCTGACCGCTGCCGGCCTCCTGCCCCACCTGTTCTTCTCGCTCCCGGCCGGCGTCTGGCTCGATCGCGTGCACCGACGTCGGCGCCTGATGATCGCCGCCGACATCGGCCGGACCGTCGTGAGCGCGACGGTCCCGATCGCCTGGCTGCTCGGCGTCCTGTCGCTCGAGCAGCTCTTCGCGGTGGCGTTCATCAACGGCACCCTGGCCGTGGTCTTCGACATCTCGTGGGCGACGATCTTCGTGGCGGTCGCCCCGCGGGAGCGCTACGTCGAGGGCAGCTCCCTGCTCAACGGCAGCCGCTCGCTCGCGTTCGTCGCCGGGCCGACCCTGGCCGGCGCGCTCGTCCAGATCCTCGGCGCGGCGATGGCGATCCTGGCCGACGCCGCCTCGTTCCTCGCTTCGGCGCTGTCGCTCGCCGCCGTCCATGCGCCGGAAGCGCCGATCGAGGCGGAGGTGGGGAGCCTCCGCGAGCGGGTCCTCGTCGGGCTGCGCTTCATCCTGGGCGATCCGATCATGCGGCCGAGCTTCCTCGGCGCCGCGACCCTCAACCTGTTCAACTTCGGGTTCCAGGCGCTGTTCATCCTCTATGCGACGTCGTACCTCCACGTCATCCCCGGCGTGCTCGGGCTGGTCCTCGGCATGGGCGCGGTCGGAGGCGTCGTCGGGGCGTTCGTCGCGGCGCCGATCGGACGGCGGATCGGGCTCGGCCGGGCCTACGTTCTCGGGCTGTTCCTGTTCCCGGCGCCGCTCGTCCTGGTCCCGCTCGCCGGCGGAGCACCCTACGAGCTGGCGCTCGCGGCCCTCTTTGCGTCCGAGTTCCTGGCCGGGATCGGGGTCATGGTCCTCGACGTCAACGTCGGGTCGCTGATCATGGCCCGGACGCCCGACCGGATCCGCGCCAGCTCAAGCGGCGCGTCGCGATTCATCAACTACGGCATCCGGCCCATCGGAGCCCTGCTCGGGGGAGCCCTCGGCGGGACCATCGGCGTGCGGGAGACGCTGTTCGTCGCAACGATCGGCGCGCTGCTCGGCTTGCTGTGGGTCGTCGGGAGCCCGCTGCCGGGCCTCCGCGACCTGCCCGAGACCGCGGTGCTCAGCTAGCGAGCGGCGGGGAACGTCGGGAAAAGGTCGGAGCGGCTCCCGAAGGAGCCGCTCCGTTGCTGTCCCGGTGAAGGCCTCCGCCGAGGCGGATGCTTCTGCCACGCGTCAAGGGCATCTATCACGTCGGCTGCACCGACTACCCTGACCCAACCTACCCATGACCTTGCCGCTGGGGCAGCGAGCCTGCGCGAGCGCAGTGCTCCGCAAGTCTACGTGACGCTCCCCTGAAAGCCAAGGGTTTTGTCGTGACGAATGGTGAAAATCCCTTAATAGACCACGGCCTCAGCGTTGCAGCCGCATAACACCCCGTTGATCAACGGGGCCGGCGTCGCTCCCGGGCTACGCCTCGTCCTCGGTGATCGTGACCGAGGTCATCGCCACCGGGTCGTCCGGCAGGTCGCGGCTGTTCCGGGGCGCGTCGACGATCCGATCGACGACGTCCATGCCTCTGGTGACCTGGCCGAAGATCGTGTAGTTCTTGGGCAGCCGCCCGGTCAGGTCGGCCTGGCAGATGAAGAACTGGCTGCCGTTGGTGTTCGGGCCGGCGTTGGCCATCGCGACGGCGCCGCGGACGTAGTCGGTCTTGACCGGCTCGTCGCCGAAGGTGTAGCCGGGGCCGCCGGTGCCGACCCGGCCGGCGTTGAGGCTCGCCTTCTTGCCGTGCTGGCCGTCGCCGGCCTGGGCGACGAAGCCCGGGATGACACGGTGGAAGACAACGTCGTCGTAGAAACCCTTCCGGGCCAGGTCGACGAAGTTCTGGGCGGCCTTCGGGGCCTGGGTCGTGAAGAGCTCGATCTCGATTGGGCCGAGGTCGGTCGCTATGGTGGCTCGGGTCATGGCGTCTCCTTCGGCGTGGGTCGATCGGCGCGGGTCACGGGCTCGTCACGGTGACGGAGTCCATCACGATCGGGTTGGTGGGCAGCTCGGCGCCCTTCGAGGCCTGGAAGATCGCATCGGCGACGTCCATGCCGCTCGTCACGGTGCCGAAGATGGCATAGGTGTTCGCCTGGGCCAGGACCGGGCCGTCGCGGTCGTCGAGGACGATGAAGAACTGGGAGCCCTGGCTGTTGGGCTGGCTCGTCCTTGCCATGGCCACCGTGCCGCGCTTGTAGGTCGCGGTCACCGGCTCGTCCTGGATCGTGTAGCCCGGCCCGCCCGACCCATTGCCACTGGGGTCGCCGCCCTGGATGACGAACGGCGTGCCGTCCTGGAGGCTGGCCGTGCGATGGAAGACGAGCCCGTCGTAGAAGCCGCACTGCGCGAGAGCCACGAAGTTGCCGGCGGCGATCGGCGAGAGCGAGCCGTCGACCTTGATGACGATGTTGCCCTTGGCCGTGGCGATCGTGATGGTCCGGGTCTCGCCGGCGGCGAGGGCCGCCGGCTGGCTCGTTGGACAGCCCCCGGCCACGTTGCTGGCGGCGGGTCCCGGGGTGGGCACGGCCGGGCTGCCGGTGAGCCCGCCGAGGGCGTAGGCGCCCGAGATGAGAGCCAGGCCGACGATGACGACGAGGCCGACGAGGCGCGAGTCGCTGCGCCTGCCGGTCCGTCCGCCGGACGCCCGTTGGCCTCGCGCCGCGCGGCTCGATGGCGTGGCGCGGCGGCGACCCGGCGGAGTGGAGCGGCGGTTCATGCGGCGGCCTCCAGAGCGGCGGCGTAGTCGATCGCCCCGGACAGGAGCGCCTCACCGAGGATGATGCCCGCCACGCCCGTATCGCGCAGGCGCCGAACGGCGTCCACGTCGCGGGCGCCGCCGGCGGCGAGGACCTCCAGGCCGGCCGCCGCGGCGGCCGTGGCCACGTCGCCGACCACGGGCACTCCGGCGTGATTCACCACGATCCGGCGCACCCCGGCCCCCGCCAGCTCGTCGAGCAGGTCCGAGATCGACGGCGCGCGGCCGCGTCGCCACGGGAAGGCGGCCAGGCGCTCCGGCCGAGCGTCGAGGCCGATCGCGAGCCAGTCACCGGCGACCTCGAGGCACGAGCGGAGGGCCGCCGGGTCGTCGGCCAGGACGAGGCTCGCCACGACGCGGGTCGCTCCCGCCGCGAACGCCAGCCGGATCGCGTCGGCGTCGTCCACGCCGCCGGCGAGCTGGAGGGGCGTCGCGACGCGAGATGCGATCGCCCCGAGGACATCGGTGTTGACCGGCCGGCCGGCTCGCGCGCCGTCGAAGTCGACGACGTGGATGACCGGCGCCCCGAGCTGGACGAAGTGCTCGGCGATGATCTCGGGCCGGTCCGTCGGCGCGCCAACCCCGGCCGACACACCGGGCCAGAACACGACCCGCGAACGACCCGCGGCGATGTCGATCGCCGGGATGACCAGCACGGACGCCTCGGTCGTGGCGCCGTCAGGCGGCGACGGGTCGGAACGCGGTCTCGGCGAGGGCCTCCCGAACGGCGGCGATCGTCGCCTCGACGTCTCGTCGCTCGATCCCGTAGTGCGTGACCGCGCGGATCTGGCCGTGCGGGAAGGCGATCATCGCGATGCCCCGCGCCGCGAGGGCCTCCAGGAACGCGCCGCGGTCGCGCGCCACCCGGAACAGCACGAAGTTCGTGCGGACGCGGTGGGGATCGAGCGGGCCGGGCTCGGGCTGGGCGATGTCTCCCGGCGACTCGACCCCCGTGAGCTCGGCGATGCCCTCGCCGAGGAGGCGGGCGTTGGCGTGGTCCTCGGCAAGGCGCTCGATCATCCCGGCCGGCCCATCGCGGAGGGCGATCAGGCCCGCGGCGGCGAGGATGCCGACCTGGCGCATCCCACCGCCGACCAGCTTCCGCGCCCGGCGGGCCTTCCAGATCGTGGCCTTCGAGCCGACGACCACGCTGCCGACAGGGCAGGCGAGGGCCTTCGAGAGGCAGAACGACATCGTGTCCGCCGCGGCGGCGAGCTCGCGGCCGGTGACGCCGAGGGCGACGGCGGCGTTCCAGATACGAGCGCCGTCGACGTACAGCGAGACGCCGTGGCGGTGGGCGAGCGCTGCGACGTCGGCCGTGTACGCGGGGGTCAGTGGCTGACCCATCGAGTTGGCGTTGCTGTTCTCGATCGCCACCAGGCCGGTGATCGGGTCGTGGACGTCGGTCGGGTCACGGAAGGCAGCCTCGACCTCGGCGAGGTCGAGCGTCCCATCCGGCCGCTCCCGCAGCGTCCGGATGGAGGAGCCGACGACGACGGCGTGGCTGGCCGCCTCGTGGAGGACCGGGTGGCTCTGCTCCCCGGCAATGAGCTCCATGCCTCGCTCCAGGTGGGCCATCTGGGCGACCAGGTTGCCCATCGTCCCGGAGGCGACGAACAGGCCGGCCTCCTTGCCGGTCAGCTCGGCGGCCCGCTCCTCGAGGGCGATGACGGTCGGGTCGTCGCCAAAGACGTCGTCGCCGACCTCTGCCTCGGCCATCGCGCGGCGCATCTCGAGGGTTGGCCTGGTGACGGTGTCCGAGCGGAGGTCGATCGCGGGCATCGGAGGCATGGGCGCCGAGGATACCGCCGCGGTGGCGCGACCGGCTCGGAACGCCGGGAGCCGCGGACCGGTGGAGCGGCTCGGACCTGCTATCCTCCGCGGGCCGCACGGACCCGTGGTGTAGCGGCCAAACATGCCAGCCTGTCACGCTGGAGATCGCCGGTTCGAATCCGGTCGGGTCCGCCACCGACCCCCGAATCCACCCGACGCCCCGTTCGCCCGCCCGAACGGGGCGTCTCCTCGTCCGGCGTCACACCCGCGGCAGGACGACCATCAGGGCGAGGATCGAGGCGATGCCGGCCAGCTCGATCCGGAAACCGGTGCGGAGTCGCCCGAGCGCCTGATCGCTGCCGCGGTCATCGTCGTCGCTCACCGGGGGTCGCTGGAGTCGGCGCGCTGCCGGGCTCGTGATCCGGCCGCCCGCCCCGAAGACCACGATGGCGATGGCGATCGCGGCCAGCCAGACCACGCCGGCTGGCGTCGCCAGGGCCCCGATCGAGGTGAACCCACGACCCGCCAGGCCCAGGATGAGGCCCGAGAGCCCGGCGGTCAGCGCCCCGCCGATGATGACCTTCTCCGGGGCCAGGACGAGGCGCTCGACGAGCGCCGGCCGCTGGTCGGCCGGCTGGCCGGCGATGAACGGCACGATCACCAGGTTCGCGAACAGCGACGCGCCGAGCCACGCCGCACCCCCGCCGACGTGGAGGAACCGCAGGCCGACGGCGACCCAGTCCATCCGGGGCGGTCTCGCCGAGCCCTACAGCCCGGCGAAGACGTCTGTCTCGGGCATCGGGGTCGCGACCCGGGACTCGGTCCGGATGTAGGCCTCCTTCGACCAGAACTCCCGCCAGCCGTCGAGCCCGACCCGCAGGAAGAAGTTGCTCGGGCTCATCTGCGTGACGTGCTTGCCGATCGCGGCCCACTTGCGCTCGACGACGTCGGACACGTCGATCCAGGTCGTGATCGACTCGTCGGGCACGAGCATCCGGGCCATCATCGCCCGGTACCCCTCGAGCTGCTCCGGCGTGGCGTCCTTCGGCTCCGACCAGGGACTCTCCTCGCCGAGCGCCTCGAGGCGGTCCCTCATCGCCAGCCGCACCGACGCCGGGATGGCCTGCTCGTAGAGCTTCTTCGGACTCCACGGCGCGAGGCCTCCGTCAGCCTCGGTCGGCCCGGATCCGCCGTGCTCGGGGGCGAGCTGCTCCGGGTACCAGGCTGGATCGCCCGCGCGGGCGTAGGCCCGGACGGCGACGTCGTGGGTTCGGATGTGGTCGGGGTGGCCGTAGCCACCGAACTCGTTGTAGGTCGTCATGACGTCTGGCCGGTAGCGGCGGACGAGCCAGACCAGGCGTCCGGCGGCCTCGTCGAGGTCGGCCTGCCAGAAGGAGCGGGGGTCGCGGTTCGCCGCGCGACCCATCATGTCCGAGTCGCGATAGCCGAGGTTGTCCCACTCGGTCACCCCGAGCTCGCTCATCGCCGCCTCGAGCTCGGCGGCCCGGAGCTCGCCGAGCCGGCGGTGGTTGTCGGGCGTGTCCATCTCGGGGACGACGATCTCGCCCATCTCGCCGCGGGTGCAGGTGACCAGCACGACGCGGTGGCCGTCGCGGACGGCCTTGGCCATCAGGCCGCCCGTGCCGATCGTCTCGTCGTCGGGATGGGCATGGACGGTCATGAGGGACGCAGGCATGGGGGGATGGTACCTTCGTCGCACGGACGCACCGCCTCGTCGCCCTCATGCTGGCCGGGTGATCGGCTCGCTCGGTTCGCGTCTGCGGCTCGTCCTGCGCCAGCCCGGCGACGGCCGGGGCTGGGAGCCGGGCGCCGAGGAAGAGGACCTGCCCGAGGTCGACTTCGTCGCCTACGCCCTCCACGAGCGCCTGTCCGGCCGGGTTCGGCTCGACAACGACCGGCTGTCCGACATGCTCAACGCCCATGACGAGTTCGTGCTCGTCGACGCCCTCGCCGAGCGCCTGCCCGAGGGCGGCTCGATGGTCGTGTCCGAGATCCTCCTGCGGCGCGACGAGCTCGCCGTCGTCCACGCCACCGGGCCGCGCGGCGATCGCGCCCAGCGGATCCGGACCGAGACCCACCCGCTCGTCGTCCGGATCGGGCGGTACCTCGTCTCGGGTCGCGTCCACACCGGCCGCGGCGAGCCGGCCCTCCTGTCGCTGCGGTCCCGCCAGCCGATGATCCCGCTGACCGAGGCGGCCATCGAGTTCCGCGTCGGTCCCGATGTCGTTCGCGAGCCGGCCTCGGCGATCGTCGTCAACCGCGATCTCGTCGACTGGGTCCGGGAGGGCGCGCCGGTCTACGACCGCTCAGAGGTGCCCTGGTCCTAATACCATCGCCCGGTGGTCGAGGGGCGGGCGTCCGAGGGGATGGCGGGGCGCGGACCGCTCGCCGGGCTGACGGTCGTCGACTGCTCGACGGTCCTCGCCGGGCCGTACTGCACGATGCTCCTCGGCGACCTCGGTGCCGACGTGCTGAAGGTCGAGCCGCCCGAGGGGGATGCGACCCGGTCGTGGGGCCCGCCGTGGGTCGGGGAGGTGGCCGCGGGGACGCGAACCGCGGCCTACTACCTGGCGATCAACCGCAACAAGCGGAGCCTCCGGCTGGACCTCCGGCGCGACGCGGGCCGGGCCGTCCTGTGGCGCCTGCTCGAGCGGGCCGACGTGGTCGTCGAGAACTTCCGGGTCGGCGGCTTCGAGAAGCTCGGCTTCTCCGACGCGGCGTTGCAGGCGCTCAACCCCGGGCTCGTGCACCTCGCCGTCAGCGGCTTCGGCACGACCGGGCCCGACGCACCGAAGCCCGGCTACGACTTCGTCATCCAGGCCGTCAGCGGCCTGATGTCGATCACCGGCGAGCCGGATGGCCGGCCGCTGAAGGTCGGCGTCGCGATCAGCGACGTCGTCACCGGCCTCTTCGGGGCCGTTGCGATCCTGGGCACCCTCGTCGGTCGGCAGCGGTCACCGAAGCCGTCGCGTGACGTCGTCCGCGACGGCGGTGCCGGCGGCGACGGTGCCGGCGGCGACCGGTCCGGAACGCGGATCGACGTCTCGCTCCTGGAGAGCACCCTCGCCGTGCTCATCAACCAGGCCCAGAACGCGTTCGTCACCGGCCGGGCGCCCGGCCGCCGAGGCAACGCCCATCCGAACATCGTGCCGTACGAGACGTTCTCGACCACCGACGGCGAGATCGCGGTCGGGGTCGGGAGCGAGCGGCAATGGGCCCGGTTCTGCGAGGCGCTCGGCCTGGCGGAGCTCGCCTCGGACGCTCGGTTCGCCACGAACGGGGCTCGGGTCGAGCATCGCACCGAGCTGATCCCGCTCCTCGGCGCGAGATTCGCCCAGGCGCCGACCGTGACGTGGCTGGCGCGCCTCGACGAGGCGGGCATCCCGTGCGGGCCGATCCTCGACGTCCTCGAGGCGTTCGACTCGCCCCAGGCACGGGCGGTCGAGGCGCGCGTACCGACTCGGCACCCCGGTCTCGGGGCCGTGGACCAGGTGGCAAGCCCGTACCGCCTCAACGGCGAGCGGGGAGGCGTCCGCCTCGCGCCGCCGCTGCTCGGCGAGCACTCCCGCGAGATCCTGGCGGAGGCGGGCTTCGACCCGGCCGAGATCGAGCGTCTCGCGACCGCCGGGGTGATCTGAGCCGGCCCGAGCCCGATCGTTCGGTCCGCAGCGCCCGGGTCAGCTCATATCGGAGTCGGCGCGGCCCCGGGTCGCCGAGACCCCCGGGTCGGCGCGGCCCCGGTAGACTCAGCCGCGGCCCACGACCGAGGGTCACCCTCTGGAGGACGAAGATGGCCCGACCGCGCGAGCCCTGGGCGCTCATCCTCGGCGCGTCGTCCGGCATGGGCGAGGCGACGGCCCGGGCCCTTGCCGCGGCCGGTGACAACGTCTGCGGCATCCACCTTGACTTCCGGGCCGGGCTGGCCCGCGTCGAGGAGCTCAAGACCGACCTCGCCCGGCACGGCCATGCGGTCCTGTTCATCAACATGAACGCCGCCGACGACGAGAAGCGATCCGCCGCGCTCGAGGCGCTCGGCGAGCGCTTCGACGCCGCCCGCGCCGCCGGCCGGGAGCCATTCGTCCACGTGCTCATGCATTCGCTCGCCTTCGGCAGCCTCGTGCCGTACATCACCGACGACCCGAAGGAAGGCGTCGATCGCAAGAAGATGGAGATGACCCAGGACGTCATGGCCAACAGCCTCGTCTACTGGGTCCAGGACCTGTACCGCCGGGGCATGCTCGGCCAGGGCTCGCGGATCTTCG
>DATEZX010000157.1:0-4092 GCA_035255225.1 Candidatus Limnocylindrales bacterium | reverse complement strand
TCGAGGCCAGCCGCAGCGATCCGACCTCGTGCCACGCCAGATCGACGCCCGTCTCGGCGGTCAGCCGGCGATACAGGTCGGCCCCGTACATCATCATCCGGGTCAGGGTCACGGTCGACCGCAGCTGGCCGACCAGGCCGGCCGAGTGGAACGTCGAGCCGGAGGTCAGCTCCGCGCGGTCAAGGAGTACGACGTCGCGCCAGCCCAGCTCGGTCAGGTGGTACGCGATCGACGTCCCGCCGACGCCGCCGCCGATGACGACCGCTCGCGCGTGCTCGGTCACTCCGCCCTCCTCCAACCGCGCGACCGCCCTTCGCGCGGCCAGCGTAGCGGGTCAGGAAGACCGCTTCCCGCGGGTCTGAGCGCTGGGTATCCTGACCGCGCGTCCGGCCGGCGTGCTCAGGCGCCCCCGGACCATGGGAGCGAGGGAGGTCCATGGACGATCAGCAGCAGATGCCACCCGCGGCTCCGCAGTCGCCGCCGCCGGTGTCGGGCTGGCAGGCGCCTCAACCGGCCCCGGTGCCCGGGGCAGCCGGCTACATGTATGCCGACGTTCCCAATCGGGTGATCGCCCTCATCATCGATGCGATCGTCCTGGTCATCATCGGGTTCGCGATCGGCCTGATCCTGGGGATCGCTGGCCTCACGACCGGTGGCTTCGGCTCGAACGCCGGCCTCGAGCTCGGCGTCCTCGTGAACGCCGTCGTCGGGATCCTGGTCAACGCCGCCTACTTCATCTACTCCTGGACCGCCACCCGGGCGACGCTCGGGATGCGGGCCCTCGGGATGCAGGTCGGGAACGCGTTCGACGGCAAGACCCTGACCATGGAGCAGGCCGTGCGCCGCGCCATCGCGCTCTGGGGACCGTCGACCGTCGCGCAGTTCTTCATCGGCGTCAGCGGCATCGGCTCGGTCCTCGGGCTGCTGGCGTTCCTCTGGGTGCTCTACCTGCTCTACACGACGGCCACGAGCCCGACCAAGCAGGGCTTCCACGACAAGTTCGCCAACTCGGTCGTCGTCAAGGCCGGCCGGATGGTCTGACCGCCTCGATCGATCGGCGCCCCCTGAGGCCCCGCGGCGCGAGCGGCGGGGCCTTGCGCTTCGTCACCCGCCTGCCGCGTCGCGCAGGAGGCGCTCGAAGCCGGCCGCCGAGGCCGCCCCGAGGAGCCGGTCGAAATGGTCCGCGGCGTAGGCCCGGAAGTCGACGTCGAGGGTGCTGATGCCCTGCTGGAGGACGCCCCACATCGCCTCCCGGAAGTCGGACGCGAGGCGCATCAGCCGGAGCCGTGCCAGGCGGTCCGCCCGGACCGCCGCGGCATCTGCGCGGGCTGGCTCCGGGATGCCGTCGTAGGACGCGAGGAGGACGACCTCGTCGTCGGCTGACAGCTCGTGGTTGACGGCGAAGTTCCCGAGATCGAAGAACGGGTCGCCCATGCCGGCGTACTCCCAGTCGACGATCCGGACGCGCGCGCCGTCATCGATGAAGTTGGCGTTCAGCAGGTCGTTGTGGCACGGCCGCAGCTCGACCGGCGCGGTCAGGAACGCCAGCTCGATCCGGCGCGCGATGGCGAGGGCGAGGTCGTACTCGGGGGGGATCGCCACGCCGCGTTCGAGGGCGAGGGCCCGATAGGCCTCGACGATCCGGAACGGCACGAACAGGCCCGGGATCGCCGGGCCGTCGTGGACCCGGCGGAGCGCGGCGGCCACGCCGGCCAGGCGGGCCGGGAGCCTCATGGTTTCGATGTCGATCGGGCGGCCCTCGATGAACCGCGTGACGAGGTAGCCCTCGGGCCGGACGAAGGCGACGACCTCGGGGCCGACGCCGACTCCCGCCGCGGCGACGGTCGCGGCGAGCTCAACCTCACGGCTGATCCCGAGGAGGTGCGTGTCGTTGCCGGCCAGGCGGACGACGTAGCGATCGCTCCGACCCGGGATCTCGACGAGGAAGTTGCGGTTCGTGATCCCGCCGGACAGGGGCGTGAACGTCAGCTCGCCGGCCGCGAGCTCGGGGACGCGCCGAAGCGACGAGGCGAGCTGCTCGCGCAGCTCGCCTCGAAGCTCGTCGGTGAAGATGGGGTCCGTCGAGGTGCCGGTCAGGCGATCACCGCCTCGCCGGTGGCCGCGTCGGTTTCGACGTCGTGGGCCCGGCCCCGGACCTCGAGGAAGTAGTACAGCGCGCCGGCGATCAGCACGACGGCGACGATGAGCTCGAACATCGGCCAGTTGGGCAGATCCTTGATCTCGTTGCCGAAGGGCTTGAAGAAGATCCCGAAGCCGGGATTCGTGAACGCTCGGCCGTCGCCGCCGAAGTCGCCGAACAGGCCGTTGTCCTGCCAGACACCGATGTTGACGATCATCAGACCGCCGTACACCAGGGCCAGGATGTTCACCGGCATGCCCCACCGGCCGAGGTTGAACCAGGCCGGCTTGTGCGGCCAGCCGCGGCGCCGAGCCAGCAGGACGCCGAGGTTGCACAGGAAGTAGCTGATGTAGATCAGCCCGGTGGCGGCGATCGAGAGGTAGTAGCCGCCCAGCGGGCCGATCACGAGGATCGGTAGCGCAGCCAGGACGCCGACGGCGATGGCGGCGTTGGCCGGGGTCTTGAAGGTCTTGTTGACGCTGCCCCACAGCGCGCCGCCGGGCAGGTGCCGGTCGCGGCTCATCGAGAACATCATCCGGGTCGCGGCGCCCTGAATCGCCAGGGTGCAGACGAAGACCGACGCGAGGATCACGAAGAGGTAGACCTCGCCGACCGTGATCCCGGCGACGAGATCGGTCGACAGGACCGTCGTGATGGTGGTCGCGATCGGAAACCCGCCGGCCTGGCCCTCCTTCATCGCATCCGAGACGCTCGGGATGGCGAGGATGACGCCGAGCAGGAACACGGTCCCGATGGCACCGGAGACGATGACCGACAGGATGACGCCGCGGGGCGCCTGGCGGCTCGCGTCGATCGTCTCCTCGCCGAACGTCCCGGCGGTGTCGAAGCCGTACAGGATGAACAGCGACATGAACATCCCGAGGGCGAAGGCCGGCAGGTAGTTGCCGCCGGTCGCGGCCTCCGAGCCGGCGCTGTCGAACAGGACCGAGGGCGACTGGTGGTTCGCGAAGAACAGGAGGATCAGCGCGAACACGAACATCCCGAGGATCTCGGTCGCGACACCGATGTTATTGAGGATCGACAGCAACCTGACGCCGTAGGCGTTGATGAGGGTCGTGATGACGAGCGTCGCCAGCGCCAGGAACGTGAACATCGTGGTCACGCCGGTCGGGTCGCGGCTGTCCAGAAAGGCCGAGCCGTCGGGCATCGGGCCGTGGATGCCGTCGATGACGAAGGCCACGATGACCGCGACCGCGGTGACCGTGACGACCTGCGCCCAGAAGTAGATCCAGCCGGTGAACCAGCCGAGAGTACGGTTCGACAGCCGCTTCGACCACTGGTAGATCGATCCGGCGACCGGGAAGTGGCTCGACAGCTCGGCGAACACCAGGGCGACGAGGAGCTGGCCGATGACCACCATCGGCCACGACCAGAAGAACGCCGGGCCGCCGAGGCCGATGCCGACCCCGAAGTTGCCGAACGACCCGGTCGAGACGCTGATGAAGCTGAACGCGATCGCGAAGTTCGAGAGGAACCCGAGGGTCCTCCGGAGCTCCGGCTTGATGCCCAGCGAGCGCAGGTGCGCGTCGTCGCGCGCGGCTACGTCGGCGTGGGATTCCATCGGACCCGACACGGCTTCCTCCTCTACCGCCACGAGTCAGCGTCGACCCGTGAGAGCGACCTCTTCGGAGCACCGGGGACGCGCCATGGGTCGCCGGGCGTTGCCACCCGGGACACCCGCGGAGGATACCGCTGGCGAAGCCCCGGTCAATGACGAATCACGCACCCGCTCCCGCCCGCGGCGAGGTGATTCGCAGCTCTAAGCGACGGGGGCGCCCTTGAGGGCCGGGGGCAGCGGGCGCGAGCGGGGTGCGGGCGCCACGTAGCGGTCGACCATCGCCCGGCTGCCGACGACCCGAAGCCTGTCGTACAGGAACGCGATCTTCCTCGCCTGGTCAGCCAGGATCTGGTCCTTCACCGCCAGGTCCCAC
>DATEZX010000156.1:0-8026 GCA_035255225.1 Candidatus Limnocylindrales bacterium | reverse complement strand
AGTCGGGCCATGGAAGCGAACGTCGTCGCCTTTCCCAGCGGATCCGAGTCGCGGGTGCGGGTCGAGCCCGAGCGCATCGTCGTCGACCACCTCGTCCTCGCCGACGGCGCCGCCGCCGCGTGGCTCGCCGCCCAGCCGATGGACGACCACGCCCTCCTGGTGGAGCGGGGCCTGCGGATCGGGCTGACGGCGCTCCAGAGCGTCGGTGTCACCGTCAACGTCGACGCGGTGCGGGCCGAGTTCGAGCGCTTCGCCGACCAGAGCCGATCGGCCAACGAGCAGGCCGCCAGGGCGCTCGAGCAGGTCCTGCGGACCAACTTCGCCGACGGCGACGGCCGCCTCCCCCGGACCCTCGAGACCTTCCTGGGCGACCGCGGCAAGCTCCGGTCGATGGTCGAGGAGCTCTTCGACCCGCGGCGAGCCGACTCGGCCATCGGGCGCATCGCCCAGATGCTCGACAGGTACTTCGACGGCGACGCCTCGAAGCTCGCCATCCTCCTCGACCCGACGCGCCTGAACTCGCCACTCCACCAGTTCAGCGTCGAGATGAATGCCGGTTTCGCGGCCCTCCAGGAACGGCTCGCCGCCCTCGAGGCCGCCCAGGCAGCCCGGGCCGGCGAGCGGGCGCGCTCGGCCGCGAAGGGCGGCGACTTCGAGGACCTGCTCGAGGGGCTGCTCGGCGGCATCGCCCGCGGCACCGGCGACATCGTCGAGCGGACCGGCACCGAGGCTGGGGACGCAGGGCGGTCGAAGAAGGGCGATTTCGTCATCACGATCGACCCCGACGCGGCCCGCGGCGTCGATCTCAGGATCGTCGTCGAGGCCAAGGATCGCGAGATCTCGAGCCGCGCGATGCGCGACGAGCTGCGAGCCGCCAAGGTCAATCGCGACGCCGCGATCGGGCTGGTCGTCTTCACTCCGACCCACGCGCCGACGGGCATCGCCCCGTTCGACGTCCGTGCGGGCGACGTCTACGCGGTCATCGATCCCGTGGCGCCGGACCCGGCGACGCTCGAGGCCGCGGTCCGGCTGTCGCGGCTGCTGGCCCTCGCATCGCGGCGCGAGTCCGAGGCAGACGTCGACGTCGCCGAGGTCCAGCGCGCCCTGACGTCCATCCGCGAGGCCCTCGACGTCGTTCGGAGCCTCAAGGTCCAGCTGACGAGCATCGGCACGACATCGGCGAACGTCGCAGCAAGTCTCGAGAAGCTCCGCTCGAGCATCGTGGAGCAGGTCCTGCAGGCCGAGAGGGAGATCGCGGCGCCGGCGCGCTGAGCCGAGCCGCTGGCCTCGCTGGTACGAAGGTACGGCTGGTGGTCCGCTGACCCGACTCGCAATCTCGCGCCATGGCACGCCGCACGATCACAGCGCTCCTATGGCTCCTCGCCGTGTGGACGTTCTGGAATGGCTTGTCCGTCTACGCCGGGCTGCCGTGGCTCGTCGGGCCCCTTGCCGGCTTCGCCCTGGCCGGCCTGATCTGGTGGGACCCGCGCGAGATCCTCTGGAGGCCCCGGCCCGACCGAGCCGCCGTCCGCCGTCGCCTCGCCGACCTCGAGCGCCTCCCGGCGCCGGAACCGGCACGCGACGTTCGTCGGGAGGCGGAGTCCGCACGGGGCTGACCCCCGACTCGTCGCCTGGGCGATAGGTAGAGGTCCCTCCCAAGCAGGGCGCGTTTGCGCCCGGGTGATATCGTCGCGTCCCGCTCGCGGCAGGCGGCGAGCGCGTCATCACGAGGGATTGGCCGTGGCGCGTTCCATGTGGAAGGGGGCCATCCAGTTCGGCCTCGTCACCATTCCCGTGAAGCTGTACCTCGCGACCGAGTCGCGGGCCGGCGTGAGCTTCAACATGCTCCACGAGAAGGACAAGTCGCGCATCCAGATGAAGATCTGGTGTCCCGAGGACGAAGCGATCATCTCCCGGACGGACACGGTCAAGGGCTTCGAGTACGCCCCCGACCAGTACGTCGTCATCACCGACCAGGACCTCGAGCAGCTGCCCCTCAAGACCGTCCGCTCGATCGAGATCGAGCAGTTCGTCGAGACCGAGGCGGCGCAGAGCCACACGAAGTTCGTCAAGCAGGCCTACTACCTCGAGCCCGACAAGGTCGGCCGAAAGGCCTTCTCGCTGCTCAAGTCGGTGCTCGCCGACCAGGGCCTGACGGCGATCTGCAAGATCGTCATCCGCGACCGCGAGGCGCTCGCGGCGCTCGATCCGTTCGAGAACACGATGCTCCTCTCGACGCTGTACTGGCCGGACGAGATCCGGGCCCTCAACGAGCTCGACCTGCCCGAGGAGGAACCTGAGATCAAGCCGGCGGAGAAGCGCATGGCCGCCCAGCTGATCGAGGCCATGACCGGCGAGTTCGATCCCGCGCAGTACCACGACGCGTACCGCGAGGCGCTGATGCAGGTCATCGAGTCGAAGATCGAGGGCCGCGAGACGGTCGCGGTCGAGGAGCCCGAGGAGGGCACGAAGCTCGTCGACCTCATGGCCGCCCTGCAGGCGAGCGTCAAGGCCGCCACCGAGGCCCGCGCCGCCAAGGCCGAGAAGCCCGTCTCCGTCGCCGAGGCCAAGGCCCGCCGGGCGACGGCCGCCGGCAAGGCGGCGCTCGGCTCCGCCGAGGCCGACGAGGCCGAAGAGCCGGCCGAGCGGCCCGCGCGCAGGCGCAAGAGCGCCTGACCCGCGATCGATGGTCCGGGAGCTCGGACCAGGGATCTACCGGCTCGCCGACGACATCGTCAACTCGTACCTGGTCGTCGAGGGCAGCGACGTCACGATCGTCGACGCCGGGGTGCCCGGCTACTGGAGCGCCCTCCCACCGGCCCTCGGCGACATCGGCCGGAGGATGGAGGACGTCCGGGCGGTCATCCTGACCCACGGCCACTCCGACCACATCGGCTTCGCCGAGTTCGCCCGGCGGCGACGCATCGACGTCGGGATCCACGAGCTCGACCAGGCCCTCGCCAAGGGCGAGGCGCCGAACCAGGCTCGCGGCGACGGACGTACTCGCATCGGACCGCTCCTCGGGTTCCTGTGGTGGGCCGCGCGTCACGGCGGCCTCGGGGCGCAGCGCCTGGCCGACGTCGCGACCTTCGGCGACGGGATCGTCCTCGACGTGCCCGGCTCGCCGCACGTCATCCACGTCCCCGGCCACACGCCGGGCAGCGTGGCCTACCACTTCGGCGGCCACCGAGCACTGTTCGTGGGCGATGCGCTCGCCACCTACGCGGTCACGACCGGGGCACGCGGACCGCAGCTCGCGCCGTTCACCGCGGACCGGGCGGCGGCCCTCGCCTCGCTGGAGCGGCTCGAGGCGATCGAGGCGGCGCTGGTGCTGCCCGGCCACGGCCCCGAGTGGCGCGGCGGCACCGCCGACGCCATCGCCCGAGTGCGAGCCGCTTCGGCCTAGACGCCTTCGCTCGGGCCTCCTCGCCCGGGCGCCTTCGGCTAGCCCCGAAGGCCGAGCCGAGCGAGGTCCAGGATGGCGGTGATCCGTGCGCCGGCGGCCGAGAGGCTGACCCCGGCGAGGTGCCATGCCCCGTCGGGAGGTGAGTCCAGGAGCGGGATCGGGCTCTGCCCGGCACCGGGGTCGAACACCAGCGTCTGGTCCTCCAATCGCAGCGTCCCGACGTCCTCGCGGCCACCGGCGGTGATCCGGATCGTTCCGTCGGCCACCCGGATCTGGAAGTCTCCGAGCCCGAGCGACTGCACCTCTGCCGCGAGCGCCGCCTCGAGCGCCGAGGGGTCGATGCTGGCGACGAGCGTCGCCTGGTCGGCGGCGCCGCTGATGACGACGCTGCCGACATACAGCTTCGTCCCGCCGAGCGTGAAGGCGGTCACGTCGGTGAGCGTCCCGCCGAGGCGTGCCGGCAGCGCCGTCGAGATCGTGACGTCGGACGCGGTCAACGCCAGCTGGCCCACGTCGAAGGAACTCGCCTGGATCCCGGCCCCTTCGACGGTGACCTCGTCGATCCGGCCGCCCAGCAGGACGCCGGCCAGGCTCGTCCTGACCTGGACGGTCACGTGCTGGCCCGCCAGCGCCGGGGAGCCACCTACGGCCGCGGCGACGACGGCGGGTACGACGACCTGGACGCCGATCACGACGAGGACGACGAGCGTCGCGATCCCGAGGCTGACGACCCACAGCAGCCCGCGCATCGCATCCGGAATGGTAGCCAGCGGCGCCCGACATGGACGAAGCGGGCCTTCCCCGCGACACTGGATCGGTGCCCCTCCAGGAGTACCGGCGAAGGCGCGACTTCTCGAAGACCCCGGAGCCGGCCGGCGTCGAAGGCCGGGCGGGCACCGTGGTGGGCGGCCGGTTCGTGGTCCAGCGTCATCGGGCGACCCGACTCCATTACGACTTCCGCCTCGAGGTCGACGGCGTGCTCGCCTCGTGGGCCGTCCCGAAAGGCCCCAGCCTCGACCCTGCGCAGCGCCGGATGGCCGTCCATGTCGAAGACCACCCGCTCGAGTACTTCGACTTCGAGGGCGTCATCCCGAAGGGCGAATACGGCGGCGGGGACGTCATCGTCTGGGACTGGGGGACGTGGACGCCCGATCCGGAGACGTCCGAGCCGGTCAGGGCGATCGCCGACGGCGAGCTGAAGTTCAGCCTCCGGGGCGAGAAGCTCCGCGGTCGCTTCACGATCGTCCGGACGAGCGGTCGCGGTCGAACGCGTGGCGCGGGCGACGGCGGAGGTCGGCTGCCATTCGAGGATGACGCCGGCGACCAGTGGCTGCTCATCCACAAGCGCGACGCCGACGCCGAGGCCGGCTGGGATGCGGAGGCCTTCCCGAAGAGCGTCAAGACCGGACGGACGAACGACGAGGTCAGGGCCGCGAAGGATGCGATCTGGATCAGCCACGCCCCGGCCGCCACCGCCGAGATCGACCTCGCAGCGGCCGAGGCCAGGCCGATGCCGTCGTTCATCGAGCCGATGGCCGCGACGCTCACGAATCGAGCGTTCGACGACCCGGACTGGCTGTTCGAGGTCAAGTGGGACGGGTACCGGATCGAGGCCGTCGTCCGCGACGGCAAGGCCCGGCTGTTCACGCGCAACGGCAAGGATGGCGAGACGTACTTCCCTCGTCTTCTCACCCCGGCGACGTGGATCAACGCGAGCGAGGCCGTGGTCGACGGCGAGGTGGTTGCCCTCGACGAGGCCGGGATGCCCGACTTCAGCCTCCTCCAGGAGGTGACCGGAGCGCCGTCGAGCCGGCTCGTCTACCAGGCCTTCGATCTGCTCTACCTCGACGGCCGGTCGCTGCTGCGGGTCCCGCTCGAGGACCGCAAGGCGCTCCTGCGAACCGTGCTCCGCTCGGGGGACCGCCGAGTGCGCTTCGCCGACCACGTCCTCTCCGAGGGCCGGGCCTTCCTCGAGGCGGCCGCGCGCCAGGGCCTCGAGGGCGTCATCGCGAAGCATCGCCGCTCGACGTACGAGCCGGGGATCCGATCGAAGGCCTGGCTCAAGATCAAGCACCGGCCGGAGCAGGAGCTCGTCGTCGGCGGCTTCACGCCCGGCGAGGGCGCCGCGCGTGACCTCGGGGCGGTCGTCGTCGGCGTGTACGAGGCGGAGCGGCGGGCTCGCAAGCTGCGGTTCGCCGGCAAGGTCGGTTCGGGATTCAACGCCGCCTCCCGCCGGACGCTCCGCGGGCGCCTCGAGGCGCTCGCGGTCCCGGACCCGCCCTTCGACCCACCACCACCGCGGGACTACAAGGGCCGCTGGGGCGGCGATCTGAAGGGCGTCACGTGGGTCAGGCCAGAGGTCGTCATCCGGGCGGAGCTCGGGGGCTGGACGCGCGACAACCTCGTCCGGCAGGCCGCCTACAAGGGCCTCGACGAGGGTGGGAAGCCACCGAACGAGGTCGTCCGCGAGCGACCGGTCGACGCCGCATCCACCATCGAGGCGGTCGAAGCCTCGCTCCCGGAACCGGGTCGGGACGACGCCCGTCAGGCCGTCCCCGGCGCCGCGGCTCGCGGCGACGTCAGGGCGTTCGCGCCGGCCACGCCCGACGAGCTCGAGGCGCTGGCGGGCATGAAGGGCGACGGCCTGTGGCGGCTCGGGGGGCGGGAGCTGAAGCTGACCAACCTCGACAAGGTGCTCTTCCCGCCGAAGGCCGGCGATCCCGAGCCGAATGGCGCGCGGCCCAAGCGCGGTGCGCTCCCATCACCCGTCACGAAGCGCGAGCTGGTCGCCTACTTCGCCTCGGTCGCGCCGGCCATGCTGCCGCACCTCGCCGATCGGGCGCTCAACCTCCATCGCTATCCCAACGGCGCGGACCACGGCGTCGGCTTCTGGCAGAAGAACACGCGCGACGCCCCGTCATGGGTCCGGACGTGGCGCGAGGTCGGCGTCGAGGACCGCAATCCCAATGTCCACGTCGTGGCCGACCAGGCCGCCACGCTGGCGTGGCTCGGCAACCTCGCGGCCTTCGAGATCCACGCCTGGACGAACCGGATCGAGGAGCCCGGCCGGCCGTCATTCGCGCTCATCGACATCGACCCCGGTGAGGCCACGACCTGGGACGAGACCCTGACCCTGGCCCGCCTGTATCGGGCCGCCCTCGACCACCTGAAGGTGCGGGGCTACCCGAAGACAACCGGCCGACGCGGCATCCAGGTCTGGATCCCGGTCGAGCCGCGGTACTCCTTCCGCGAGACGAGCGACTGGGTCGAGGCCCTGTCACGCGCCGTCGGAGGCACCGTGCCCGGCCTCGTCTCGTGGGAGTGGGCCAAGGATCGCCGCGGTGGCAAGGCCCGCCTCGACTACACCCAGAATGCCTCGATCAAGACCCTCGTCGCGCCGTACGCGGTGCGCCCTGCCGCGGGCGCGCCCGTGTCGGCGCCGATCGGCTGGGACGAGCTCGACGACCCGGGTCTTCGAAGCGATCGCTGGACGATCCGGACGATCCTCGCTCGGGTCGCGGAGCGGGGGGACCTGTTCGCGGCGGCCCAGGCCGACCGCCAGACGCTGCCGCCGCTCTAGGCGCCCGCCGGCCCAGTCGGGGACCGAGCAGTCGGGCGACCGTCTCGCGGCTGGGCGCAGCCACCTGACGCGGCCCGGCTGCGCGCGGGCCTTCGGGCCGGCTGCCGCGCGGGCCTCCCGGCCCGGCACCGCGGCCTTCCGTCGGGCCTTCCGGCCCGCGACGTCGCCACGGCCGGCACTGGCCTCGCGAAGCGCACCGATCGAGGCTCCCCGTGGAGGTGACCGATGACCGTGGCAGCCGCGCGTCCCGAGACGTACCCGAAGCGCGGCGAGGTCCGGATCCGCGACGTGCCGCCGCGCCGGATCATCGAGGTCAAGGGGGTCGGCGGCCCCGGCAGCGAGGCCTTTCAGGCCGCGATCTCGGCCCTCTACACCGTCGCCTACGGCGTCCACTTCGCGCTGAAGCGCCGTGGCGTCGATGAGCGCGTCGGAGCTCTCGAGGGTCTCTGGACGTTCGATCGCGACCCATTCGCCAGCAACTGGCCAGATGGCGCGGACGCTGCCGAACGGCCGGATCCCGACGCCTGGCAGTGGAGCCTGCTCATCGAGCTGCCGGCAACGGCCACCGACGACGAGGTCGAGGCCGCGATCGACGACGGGCGGCGACGACATCCGGAGGCCGCGCTCGACAGGCTCCGCGAGGTGTGGTTCGAGGAGGGCGAGGTCGTGGAAGCCCTCCACGTCGGGCCGTACGCGACCGAGCCAGAGACGATCGCCCGGATGAGCGCGGTCGCCGAGGCGGCCGGACGGAAGCCGATGGGCCCCCATCACGAGATCTACCTCGGAGATCCGCGGCGCGCCGCGCCGGAGCGGCTCCGAACCGTCCTCCGCGAGCCGGTCTGCCCGGACGAGGCGCCGGCGCCGAAGGCGCAGCCTCGCGAGACACGGCCTCGCTAGCCCCGCGGGCTAGACGAGCGGCTGCACCTCGCGCACGAATCGCTCGACGGACCGCGCGAGTCCTTCGGGGTCCGGCTCGGGGAACGCCACCGCGAGATGGGTCACCCCGACCCCGGCGAACTTGCGGATCTCGCCCGCGACCT
>DATEZX010000155.1:0-10129 GCA_035255225.1 Candidatus Limnocylindrales bacterium | reverse complement strand
GCAACGGCTGTCACGACCTCGACGGCCTGCGACTCGTCGATCGTCTCCGGCGCCTCGGCGGCCGGCGGTTCGTCAGCTGCCGGCGTGTCGCCCACCGCCTGGGGCGCTTCGACAGCCGGCAGCGGCTCCGCCTCGGCGCTTGCCGCGGCACCTGCGTCGTCGCCCGCTGTCGCGAGTTCCAGGGCCGTGCCGGGCTCCTGAGCCGGAGCTGGCTCCTCGGCCTCGGGGGCCTCGGACACGTCGGCGGCCGTCGGCGCGCCGGACTCCTCGATCATCGTGTGCTCCTCGGTCATCGCCGGTTACCGGTAGTTCTCGAATTGCAGCTCGACGACCTCGTCCAGTCCGCGCAGGCGCGTGATGACCCGCTGGAGCTCGTCCTTGCTCTTGCCGGATACGCGGATCGCGTCGCCCTGGATCTGGTTCTTGACCTTGGGGAACTCATCGCGGATGAGCTTCGAGAGCTTCCGGGCGAGGTCCTCGGGCAGGCCCCGCCGGAGCCCGATGCGCTGGCGGACCTTGTTACCCCCCGCGGGCTCGACCGTGCTCCAGTCGAAGATCTTGAGCGACAGCCCGCGCCGGACAGCCTTCGACTCGACGAGGTCGCGGATGGCCCTGGCCCGGAATTCGTCGTCGGTCACGAGGGTCAGCTCGTCACGGCCCTGCTCGAGCTGGACGGTCGCACCCCGGAAGTCGTAGCGCTGGGCGACCTCGCGCCGGACCTGATCCAACGCGTTGCGGAGCTCCTGGACGTCGAACTCGCTGACGACGTCGAACGAGACCTCTCCGCTCATGTGACGGGTCGCCTCCCCTTGGGCCGGCGCGGCGAAACGCCCACACCGGAGCTACGAGCGATGACCCGGACAGTATGACCGCTCCGACGGCCGCGAGCCGTCGGGCCATCAGCCGAGGCCCGGGGCGGCCTCCCGCCCGCGGAGCCGCTCCAGCAGCCGGTCGGCGATCCGGTAGCTGTGGCCGCCGCCCATGACCAGCACGACGTCGCCCGAACCGACTCGGCCCGCCAGCCAGTCCGCGGTCGCGTCGACGTCCCCGGTTGCCTCGACCGGCCGTCCCGGGGCGAGTCCGGCCGTGGCCGCCGCCAGGCCCGCCGAGCTGGCGATCGTGCGGTCCGGGTCGCGTCCAGGCCAGATGTCGGCGACCGCGACCCCGTCGGCCTCGGCGAGGGCGGCGGCGAGCTCCTCCCGGAGCGCCGCCGTCCGATGGAAGGTCAGCGGCTCGCAGGCGATCCACAGCCGGCGACCTGGCTCCCGCTGGCGGACGGCGGCGATCGTCGCCCGGATGGCGGTCGGGTGGTGCCCGTAGTCGTCGTAGACGGCAACCCCCGCCACCTCGCCCTTCCGCTCCAGGCGGCGGCCGATCCCCGGGAAGCTGCGCAGGGCCAGCCCGATCTCCGCGGGGTTGAGGCCCAGGACCTCGGCCGTCGCCGCCACGAGCAGGGCGTTCGCGACGTTGTGGACCCCGGCCGTGGGCAGGGACGCTCTGATGACGGCACCCGATGGCAGGCCGATCGACGCCTCGGTCCCCGTTGCCGACTCGTTGGTCACGGCCGCCGATGCTCCGGTCGTGACGCTGCCACCCGGTAGACGGCGTCCGGCCGCCACGCTCGCCCGGATGACCCGCCCAGGGCGTCGGCCCAGGCGCGCCAGCAGCTCGGCGGCCCCGGGATCGCCGCTGTTGATCACGACCGTGGCCGCCGGTGCCGCCTCCAGCCAGCCCGCGAAGGCCGCGACGACCGCGGCGCGGTCGGCGAAGACGTCGGGATGATCCCAGTCCACGTTCGTGACGACGGCCACCGCCGGGTGGTAGGCATCGAAGTTGCCGGCGTACTCGTCAGCCTCGACGACGAAGGCATCTCCCCCACCGGCTCGTGCCGTCGCCGGCAGCCCGCCCGTGATCGCTCCCGGCAGGAGCGCCCCCACGAACGCGGAGGGATCGCGGCCGGCCGACACGAGGGCATGGGTGAGCCAGCCCCCGGTCGTGGACTTGCCATGGGTCCCCGCGACCGCGACGAGGGTCCGCCCGACGGCGGCGTCGGCGACGACCTGCTGCCACGGCTGGAGCGGGATGCCGAGCGCCCTGGCGGCGGCGAGCTCGGGGTGATCCGGTTCGATCGAGGTGAGCGCCTTCGTGACCGCGACCCGATCGGGCCGTGGCAGCGCCGTGACGTGACCGACGTCATGGCGCCACTCGAGCGAGATGGCCGCCGCCTCGAGGGGTGGCGTGTAGGGCGACGGTCCCCCGTTGTCACAGCCGCTGACGATCGCCCCCGCGGCGTCGGCCAGGAGGGCTGCCGCGGACGCGCCGGCGCCTGCCACGCCGATGACGTGGATGCGCTCGGCCGAGCGAATCGAGCGGGCCGGGCGCGCCGGGGCCAGTCCCGCGCCGACGTCGGCTGCACTGCGGGTCACGCGACTCGGACGGCTGGCCCGCCGGGCCGTCGGCGGCCGGGACGTTGCCCTCCGGCCGATGGGCGCGTCACTGGCCATCCTCCGCCGCGGCGATCAACGACGTCAGGGCCTCTGCAGCGGCGGCGCCGCGCACGGCGGCCCGATCGCCTGCGAAGACGAAGCGGCGGACCTCCGTGGGGCGCGCCGATGCGAGCCCGACGTACGTGAGCCCGACCGGCTTCGACTCGCTACCGCCATCGGGTCCCGCGATCCCCGTGACCGACACCGCGAGCGCCGTGCCGAGCCGTGCCCGACAGCCCTCGGCCATCGCCCGGGCGACCTGGGCGCTCACCGCCCCGTGGGCCTCGAGGGCGGCCGGCGGGACCGCGAGGAGCCCGATCTTGACGTCGTTCGCGTAGCCGACGACCGCACCGCGGAAGTACGCCGAGGACCCGGGCACCGCGGTGATGCTCGCCGCGACCAGGCCGCCGGTGCACGACTCGGCCGTAGCGACCGTCAGCCCCCGCCCCACGCAGGCCACCTGCAGCCGCTCTGCCAGGGCGACGAGGCTGGCGTCGGGCATCGCCGGGCCTACCGCCGGTTGGTCTGGGTCGGCTGGCTCGGGGGCGCGAAGAGCCACGTCTCGGGTACGCCGACCTTGCCGAGCGACCCGAGGACCACGCCATTGACGGTGAAGTACGTGTTGCCCGAGGACCCGGACCGGACCTCGATCGTGTGCTGGCCGGTGAACGTCACGGTCTTCCCCGGGCGGTACGTCTGGCCGCTCGAGAAGCCCGGCGCGAGGACGCCGTCGATCCAGACCTTGACCCAGGCATTGCCACCCTTGACCTGGATGACCACTGTCACGCCCTGGTACGCGACGGTCACCGTCCGCGTGAGGGATGCCGTCTTGCCGCTGTCGGAGGTGGCGGTGATCGTGATCGCCCAGCGACCCGACTTGAGCTCCAGCGGCGTCGAGAACGAGCCATCGTCGGCGACCGAGACGGTCGTGCCGCCCGGCGGGGCGCTCGCGCCGGGCGAGGGAGCCGGGCCACCCGACGGCCTCGGACCGGCGGAGGGCGCCGCGGTCGGGGCCGGAGCTGCCGTCGCGGTGCTGCCCGGTGGGCCGAGGTAGGTCGCGCTGACCGTGACCGTCGCCGCATTCGTGGTCGTGCCCTCGACCGGGATCGCGCCGTTCTGGTAGGTCGTCCCATCGACCGGCTGGCTCACCGTGAGCGTCGGCGCCTGGACGACGAGGAACGGGACGCTGATGACGATCGCCCTGGGCGTGTCCGTCACCTTCCCGGTGTCCGGATTCTTGGCCGACACCTCGAATTCGTTCCTGCCACGCCGCAGCTCGACCTGGATGCTCCAGCTGCCGTCGCCGAGGGCGGTCGTGCGGTACGGCTGCGATAGCCCCGGCGCCATGACCTCGATCGTGGCGCCCGCGGTCGAGCTGCCCTCGAGCTGGTAGCTCGTGACGCCCTCGTCGACGTCGAGCACGGCGACCGGCGGGTTCGTGACGGTCAGCTCGGGCGGCTTGGCGTAGCGCAGCAGCTGGACCGCGAGGTACACCCCGAACGCCGCGACGCCCAGGGTCATGAGCGCCGCGACGATGACCGACGGCGAGAACGTCAGCGGTCGCGGCGGCGCGGCAATCGGCCGCGGCGGCACGACCAACGGCTCGGGCGTGGCCTGCTCGCCGCGCTCCCGGCGCCACTGGCGCAGGACGTCTTCGGGATCAAGGCCCAGGTAGATCGCGTAGTTGCGGAGGAAGCCCTTCGTGTAGACCGCGCCAGGCAGCTCGCGGTAGTCGCCGCGTTCGAGGGCGCTCAGGTAGCGGGCCCGGATCTTGGTGTCCCGCTCGGCGCGCGTGAGATCGACGCCCTTCCGCTCGCGCGCGGCCGCGAGCCGCTCTGGCAGTGAGGGTCCGGACGGAACGAGCTCCGGCCGGTCGGCGGCCACGTGGCCCCGGAGGTCGGAGGTGGCCCGCCGCGCGTGATCGCGGGTGGTCATGGCTCAATCATCGCCGGGGTCGCCGCGGTTGTCGCCCGCGGCCTCGCCACGCTGGAGCACGACCCGGGCGTTCGAGCCGTCGAAGGCGCCGATGTAACCGCGGGCCTCGAGCTGGTCGATGATCCGGGCGGCCCGGGCATAGCCGATCTTGAGACGGCGCTGCAGGAGCGAGGCCGACGCCCGGTCGTACTCCCGGATGACATCGACGGCGTCCGGCAGCAGCCGGTCGGCGTCGTCGTCGGCGAGCTCCTCCACTGACCCAGTCTCGTCCTCGTCGGCGTGGACGATCGATAGGTCATAGTGCGGATCGTCGATCTGGTCGCGCCAGTGCGTGGTCACCCGGCCGATCTCCTGGTCGGACACGAACACGCCCTGGAGGCGCATCGGGCGGGGCAGGTCCGACGGCTGGTAGAGCATGTCGCCGCGACCGATCAGGTCCTCCGCGCCCGGCGCGTCGAGGATCGTCCGCGAGTCGATCTGGGACGCCATCGCGAAGGCGATGCGGCTCGGGAAGTTGGCCTTGATGAGGCCGGTCACGACGTTCACGGACGGCCGCTGGGTGGCGAGGACCATGTGGATGCCGGTCGCGCGGGCCTTCTGGGCCAGCCGGACGATCGGGTCCTCGACGTTCCGGCCCTCGCGCATCATGAGATCGGCCAGCTCGTCGACGACGATGACGATGTACGGCATCCGGTCGGCAGGGTCCGCGCGGCCCTCGTTGTAGGCCCGGATGTTGCGCGCCGACGCTCCGGCGAAGCGCCGGTAGCGGCCCTCCATCTCGTTAACCGCCCATCTGAGCGAGGCCTTGGCCTGCGACGGCTCGGTGATGACCGGGACCAGGAGGTGCGGCAGGCCGTTGTACGCGGCCAGCTCGACGCGCTTGAGGTCCATGAGGATGAGCCGGACGTCGTCGGGCGTGGCGTGGCACAGGAAGCTCGTGATGAGGGCGTTGACCATGACGCTCTTGCCCGAGCCGGTCGCGCCGGCGATGAGCAGGTGCGGCATCTTCGCCAGATCGACCGCCTGCGCCCGGCCGGCCACGTCGCGGCCGAGGGCGAACGTCAGGCGCGAGCCCGTGGCCCCGAAGTCGAGGGCCTCCAGGATGCCCCGCAGGGTCACGACGTTGAAGTCCTTGTTCGGGACCTCGATGCCGACCGCGGCCTTGCCCGGGATCGGGGCCTCGATCCGGAGCGAGCGGGCGGCCAGGGCCATCGCCAGGTCGTCGGCGAGCGCCTCGATCCGGCTCACCTTGACGTGAGGCGCGGGCTGGACCTCGTACTGGGTGACGACCGGGCCGGCGTTGCGGCCGACGATCTGGGCGTCGATGTCGAAGCTCGCGAGCTTGCGGATGATGATGTCCTGCTGCCGCTGGTGGACCGCATCCTCACCGCCGATCGAGGCCGGCTCGATGACCGCGTCGAGCAGCTCGAGCGCCGGCAGCGCGTAGGCGATCCGCTCGCGGGTCGGCGGCGAGTCCGACGCGTCGGTGATGTCGTCGAGCCCGTGAATCGGCCTCGGGCCCGGCCGGGCCTCGCCGGCGCTGAGTCCGCTGCCCGGGCCGGCACCGTTGCCGCCCCCCACCCGCGGCGGCGCGAAGGTCGCGGACACCGGCGTCGAGCTCGGCAGCGGAGGTGGGCCCTCCTCGCCCCAGATACCGGTCTGGCCAGTCGCCGGCACGGATGCGCCGGCAACCCGTCCCGCGCGGAGCCGGCCGCCGGCACGGACGCTCGTCGCACCATCGCCGCCGACGCGCCGCCCGGGGGCCGTCGCCTCGTCCGACGGAGGCCGCTGGATCGATGCCGCGGTGGACTCGCCGAGCCAGCGTACCCAGCGCACGCCGGGTCCAGCGAGGTCGCGGAGCCGGAGGTTGAATGCCAGCAGGACTCCGGCGATCGCAAGGGCGAGGAGCAGGACGAGCGCCCCGGGCTCGGTGAACAGGCCGCTCAGGCCGTCCGCGAGGAACGTGCCGATCCAGCCGCCGGCGGCGCCGGTTTCCTTCGGAACAGCGGGCCGGATGACCGTCGCGGCGCCGAGGATCCCGGCGTAGGCGACGGCCACGCCGATGAGCGTCAGGCCCCAGCCAGAGCTGGGCGCCTTCCCCGGCCCCCACTCGACGTACCAGCCGGCGGCGATCAGGAGGAAGGGCAGGAGCCAGCGCAGCGAGCCGAACCACGGCGCCACCGTCCCGATCCACCACGTCGTCAGGGAGCCCTGGCCCGGCAGGAGGAGGGCGATCAGGGTCACCGCCCCGAGGACGAGCAGGGTGATCCCGACGAGCGAGCGGCTCACCTCGGGGCTGATCGCCGGCAGCCCGAGGCTGCCCAGCGCCCCGCGCCTGCGAGCCTGGCGGCGGCGGCGGGCCATCAGCGTGGCCCTGCCGGGCCGCTGGTCCCCATGGGGTCAGACCTCGACGACGACCGGGAAGACCATCGGTCGCCGCTTCGTCTGCTCGTACAGGTAGCGCGACACGCCGTCCTTGATCTGGCTCTTCAGGAGCGCGACCTCGCTGATGTGCTCGCCGGGGTTCTCGATCGCCGAGACGATCCGCGTCACGGCCTCGGCCATGATGGGGTCCTGCTCGTTGAGGTGGACGAAGCCCCGAGTGACGATCTCCGGGCTGCCGATCACGTTGCCGGTCTGCTTGTCGACGGTCACGACGACCATGAACATCCCGTCGTTCGCCAGCGCTCGCCGATCGCGAAGCACGATCTCGCCGACGTCCCCGATCGACAGCCCGTCGACGAAGACATAGCCCGCAGGGACGGGCTGGCCGCGCCGGGCCGAGCCGTCGTCGAAGATCTCGATCGGCGTGCCGTTCTCGATGATGAACACGTTCTCGGGGGCGACGCCCGTCTCGATCGCGAGGCGACCGTGCTGGACCTGCATCCGGAACTCGCCGTGGATCGGGATGAAGTGCCTCGGCCGCGTCAGGTTGAGCATCAGCTTCAGCTCTTCCTGGCTGGCGTGGCCCGAGACGTGGGCATGGCGGATGGCGTGGTAGATGACGTTCGCACCGGCCTTGAACAGGTTGTCGATCGTCCGGGCGACGTATTCCTCGTTGCCGGGGATCGGGCTGGCGCTGACGATGACCGTGTCGCCCGGCTGGATCTCGACGAAGCGGTGGTCGCGGTTGGCCATCCGGGCGAGACCTGACATCGGCTCGCCCTGCGAGCCGGTCGTGACGACCACGAGCTGGCCGGGCGGGGTGTCGCCGATCCGATCCTTGGCCACGATCATGCCCGGTTGGTAGGTGAGGTAGCCAAGGTCCGTTGCGATCCGGAAGTTCTGCTCCATCGAGCGCCCGGCGACCGCGACCTTGCGGCCGAAGGTTGCGGCGGCATCGAGGACCTGTTGGATGCGGGCGATGTTGCTGGCGAAGGTCGCGACGATGACCCGCCCGTCGAGCGGCTCGATGATCTCGCGGAAGGCCTCACCAACCGTCCGCTCGGAGGGCGTGTAGCCGGGGTTCTCGGCGCGGGTCGAGTCGGACAGGAGGCAGATGACCCCTTCCTGACCGAGGGCCGCGAGGATCGCGAAGTCGGATGGCTTGCCGTCGACCGGCGTGTGATCGAACTTGAAGTCACCGGTGTGGACGACGGTCCCGACCGGGGTCCGGAGGGCGATCCCCATGGCGTCGGGGATCGAGTGGCTGACCCGAAACGGGATGGCGGTGAAGGGGCCGATCTGCAGCTCGTCGCCGGGGTCGAGGGGCAGCAGCGGGTTCGTGACGAGGCGGTGCTCCTTGAGCTTGTTGCCGAGCAGGCCGCGGGCCAGGGTGGAGGCGTAGACCGGCACGTCCGGGAAGCCGGGCAGGACGTACGGCAGCCCGCCGACGTGGTCCTCGTGGGCGTGGGTGATGAGGAACGCGCGGACGTTTGCCGCGCGCTCCCGAAGGTAGGTCACGTCGGGTACGACGAGGTCGATGCCGAACATCTCCTCGTCGGGGAACATCAGCCCGCAGTCGATGACGACGATGTCCTCGCCGTACTCGAAGACGTACATGTTCTTGCCGATCTCCCCCACCCCACCGAGGGGGATGATCCGGAGCGGCTTGTCGGTCGTCGCGTGCGTGTCGGGCACGATCGTGCGAGGTCGTGGGCCCCTGGAAGCCACCGACCGAGGAGGCGTGGCGCCGTCGGTGGCGGCTCGGCGCGTCCCGGGCTCCGCGTCGGCGCGGGATTTCGATCGACGACTGGCTGGCTTGGGCATGGGTCCTCGAATCAGAAGAGGGTCGGCGCTTCGGCGGGATGGGCCGATGGCTCGACCGGGAGGGAGATGGCCGCGGCGTCGCCCGTTGCCGCGGCCCGTGGCGCCGCCGCCCGGCGCCGGCGGGCCTCGGTCAGCGCGGCCGGGATGCCCGCGACGTCGAGGTAGGACTGGCGCTCGACCTCGGGGCTGCGGAGGGCGGCCGCGGGGTGATAGAGCGCGTAGACGAGGGCCGATCGGGCGCCGCTCGCGGGATCCACGGGCGCCATCGTCCCATGCGCGCCGCCGATCCGGGCGCCGGGCATGAAGCGGGCCATCGAGTAGCGGCCGAGGGTCACGATGAGAGCCGGGTCGAGGATCTCGAGCTGCCGGCGGAGGTACGGCTCGCAGGCCTCGATCTCGGCCGGCTCGGGGTCGCGGTTCTCGGGGGGCCGGCACTTGACGACGTTGGTGATGAAGACCTCCTGGCGCCGCCAGCCAAGGCTGCCGATCAGCCGCACGAGCAGGTCGCCGGCGCGGCCGACGAACGGCCGGCCCTGGCGGTCCTCGTTGAAGCCCGGGCCCTCACCCACGAACACGACCTCAGTGTCGGGGTCGCCCTCGCCGGGGACCGCGTTCGTCCGGCCGGCCCACAGCGGGCAGCGGCGGCAGGCGCGAACCTCCGCGGCGATCGCGTCGAGGGCGGCCTTCCGCTCGGGTGGCGTGGCCGGGCGATGAGTCGGCGGCGGTGCGTCGGGCCCGTCGCTGCTTCCGACGACGGCGACGCTGGCGGGGGTCGGCTCGGTCATCGGGGCAGGGCTCCGCGGGATCGTGCGGGATCAGCCGGGCACCGGCCGAGTATAGCAGCGGCCTCTCGCCCGACCTCAGCGGAGAGGGGGAGGGAAAATCGACGCCGACGGGTCTAGCCTCTGCCTGTGACGCGCCGAACCCGCGGCCGACCACCGCACCCGGACGTCCTGACGCCGGCTGAATGGGCGATCCTCGACCTCTGGCGCCACGGCCTCGGCCGGGCCGAGATCGCCCGTCGCCGACGGATCAGCGAGTACGGCGTGCGATACCACGTCCGGAACATCACCTCGAAGCTGGGAGTCGAGACGACCGCCGAGCTCCGACACTGGCCGGGCTTCCCGGTCACGAGCGCCCGCACGCGCCCAGGGAGGTACTACCCGATGCACCGCCTGCCCCTCGGCCAGCTCGGCCAGGTGTCGATGTACGCCCGAGACGCCGCGACGAGCGAGGCCTGGTACCGCGACGTCCTGGGGCTACCCGAGGTCTTCCGGTTCGGCGACCTCGTGTTCTTCGACTGCGGCGGCGTGCGTCTCTACATCCATGCCGTCGGCGACGAGAAGTGGCGGCCGAGCTCCGTCCTGTACTTCGTCGTACCCGACATCCAGGCGGCCCACCAGGCGCTCCTCGATCGCGGGATCAAGGTCACCGGCGCGCCGCACCTGATCTTCACCGACGACGCGACCGGAGTCGAGGAGTGGATGGTCTTCTTCGAG
>DATEZX010000154.1:0-5430 GCA_035255225.1 Candidatus Limnocylindrales bacterium | reverse complement strand
CTGCTCCAGGCGAGGCCCGGCGCCTCGCTCGACGTGGACGCGATCCGGAGCCATCTCGAGTCGATCGGCGACTCGGTCCTGGTCGCCGGCGACGCGGCCGCGGTCAAGGTCCACGTCCAGAAGTGCTCGGCCTTCCAGATCGGGGCGCGGGCCTTCGTCTCGTCGATCGCGTAGCGGGCCGCCTCGAACGCCGCGTCGCGGTGCGGCGCACAGGCCACGATCGCCACCGAGGCCTCCCCGACCGGCACCTCGCCGGTGCGATGGACGATCGCCAGGCGGGTCACGCCGAAGCGGGCCTCGATCTCGTCGGCGATGGCCCCGATGATCCGGAGTGCCATCTCGGGATGGGCCTCGTACTCGAGGCCGAGGACCTCGCGGCCGGCATGGCGCGCGGCCTCGGCCTCCTGGCCCGGCGCCGCGCTGCCCGCCGTGACCCGGGTGACGCCGAGGAAGGCGACGACCGCCCCGTCGGCCGGGATCGCCAGGCGCTCGGTCAGGTCGGCGAGGATCGTTCGCTCGAACGGCACGTCGCGCAACTCGACGATGCGGCTCACGAGGCCGGCGTCGGCGCCGCCGCTGACCGGCGGAATCATCGCCACCTCATCGCCGTCGGCGAGGCCGGTCTCGGGCGGCGCGTAGGCCGAGTTCCGCGCGAACCGAACGTAGGCGCGGCCGGGCGCGAGCGCGGGGTGCTGCCCGACGACCGCTGACCAGGCGTCCTCGATCGTCGCCCCATCTGCCAGCTCGACTGCGAGCTCGCGCGTCCCGGCCAGCTCGCGTTGGACGGCGAACAGCCGGACCCGGACGCGGATCACCGGCCGAGCCTCTCGGCGCTGCTCATACGAGGAGCCCGGCGCCGAAGTACAGACCGGCGGCGAGGATCGTGCCGGCAGCGACGAGCCCGACGTCGATGTACAGGAGGCCGGTCGCCGATTCCATCGAGCGGGTCCGAGCCGTCTGGAGCGCGGCCCAGCTGATGACGAGCGGCATCGCCAACCCGACGATCAGGCGGAGCCATACGAACAGCGCCCAGTCCCCGCCCAGGGCGCTGAAGCCCGGTTCGCCACCGGGGCCGGCGCCGAACAGCCGCCACGCGGCGAACAGGGCGACCTGTGCCCCGACGACGACGGTCAGCAGCCGGGCGAAACGGACGAGCGGTGCCTCCGGCAGCTTCGGCGTCACCAGGTACCAATGGCCGAGGATCATCGATGCCCAGACGCCTCCGGTGGCGGCGGCCAGGACGACGAGCTGGACGAGGAGCAGCCCGCTCCCGGCGGGATCGCCGCCCCAGGCCGCGGCACCGGCGAGCAGAGCGCCGAACCCGACGGCCGATCCCGCCGCCGCGAGCCACGGCGCGCGACCACCGCGGAGCAGGACCACGCCGTAGACGACGGCCAGCCCGGCCAGGGCCCACAGGGCCGCCAGCCTCGCGGTTTCGATCAAGACCACCGGATCGCCGGAGCCGACCTGGAGGCCTGGCTGCGAGGCGGCTCCTGATCCGACGGACCGGACCGCGTCGTCGGACAGCGCGGCAAGGGCCGCCAGTCCCGCCGCCAGGAGGGTGACGAACGCGAGGTAGCCCTTCGTCGCGGAGGTCGTCAGGCGGCCCAGCGCGGTGAACCAGAACGAGCCCACGGCGAGGCTCGCGAGGAGCGTCCAGTTGATGTAGGCGAGGTTCTCGGCGATCCGCTCGGCGGCCACGGGGCGAGTGTAGGAGCGAGCAGCGATCGTGCCGCGACCCGCGGGCCGGTGCGGCGGCAAGGCTGCAGCGCGAGGCCGCGCCGGACCGTCCGGCCTACGATCTCCCCGGAGGTGCCGCACATGCCACATGGCGCGACGTCGATCACCTGGTACGGCCACTCGTGCGTCGAGATCCGGACGCCGGGCGCGAAGACGATCCTCCTCGACCCGTGGTTCGGGAACCCGAAGAGCCCGAAGGCGGCTGCCGACGTCGACCGTTGCGACGTCATGCTCGTCAGCCACGGCCACTTCGACCACCTCGGCTCGGGACCGCGCGGTGTTCGCGAGGCAGACGCCATCTCGATCGCCCGCCGGACGAAGCCGGCGTGGCCGTGCATCCATGAGCTCAGCCTGTGGCTCGAGGACCAGCTTGCCGACGCCGGTGTCGAGATCATCGGCATGAACACGGGCGGGACGGTCGAGACGCGCGGCCTGCGGATCTCGATGGTCCATGCCGATCATTCGGCCGGCGACTGGTCCACCGAGGGCGAGGGCCCGCTCTATCTCGGTGAGCCGGTCGGCTTCGTCATCGAGCTCGAGGATGGCTCGAAGGTCTGCTACACCGGCGACACGGCGCTGTTCGGCGACATGCAGCTGATCGGCGACATCCACCGGCCGGACCTCGCCATCCTGCCGGTCGGGGGCCACTACACGATGGGTCCGGCAGAGGCGGCCCGCGCGGTCGGGCTGCTCGGGGCGGGCGAGGTCATGCCCGTCCACTACGGGACATTCCCGATCCTCGCCGGGACGCCGGCGGCGCTGCGCGACGCGCTGGCGGCGCGCGGTCTCGGGGGCGTGACGGTCCACGCGCCGGAGCCCGGCGGGACGATCAACCGCTGACGAGCGGTGCCTCGAGGCGTGCCGTCCGGCCGCCCCGAGGAGCGGGCCCGCCGAGGGTCAGGGGCCTCGCAGGACGAACGGGTAGGTGTCTCGCCGGCATGGCTCCGGCGTCATGGCGTTGACAGCACGCCACGAGGTCGCATGCACCCCGAGCCGCCCCATGACGTCACCCGCGATCCGATCCTGGATGGCCGTGACAGCCTCCGGCTGGTCAAGCTTCGCCTCGCGCTGACCCTCATCACCGTCGCGATCCTGCCCGTCGCCGCGGTCGCGCCGTTGGTCCGCGCGGTGGCCGAGGAGGCTCGGGTCGCGCACCACCTGCGACTCGAGGCCCAGGCCGGCCAGGCCTCGACGACGATCGGGCGGGAGCTCGACGCGATCTCCACCGCGACGGACCAGCTCGCGAGTGATCCCGCGATCCTCGCGGTCGTCACGGGCGGCGCCACGGCTGCCGAACGCAGCGCCGCTGGATCCCGTCTCGGCAACCTCCTCGGCCGTCGCTCGGGCTCGGTCGTCGGCGCCGACGTGGTCGTCGACGCCGCGGTCGTCGCCAGCTGGGGCTCGGTCCTCGCCCTGCCCGACAAGCCGGCGGACGGCATCTCGCTGGCCCCGAAGACCGACGACGGCTCGCCGCTGCTCGTATCCGTGGCCGGTGTCTCCGGCCGAGGCCACGCCCAGGTCGTCGCGACGGTCTCGCTGCCGGTGCTGCTCAGCTGGGCCATGCCCGACCCGCCGATCCCGGGCGAGTCGCTCTACCTCGCCGACGCGAACGGCGACCCGGTCGCGCTCCAGCACTCGTCGTTCGACGCGGCCGCCATCCCCGGCCAGGTCCTCGACCTCGCCACCGAGGCGGCCCACGAGTCGGATGGCCAGCATGCCCTCGCCGTCCCGGGCCTGGATGGCTGGACCATCGCCGTGAATGCCCCGATCCCGCTGGCGGCGCTGCCACTGCCGGCGATCGCGGCGCTCGCGACGCTCATCGTCCTGCTCATCGGCTTCACCCTCTGGATGGCGCGCCAGATCCTCCGCCCGGCGGCGCAGCTCGAAGCCTCCCGCTCGCGCATGCGCGAGCTCTACGAGAGCGCCCGCGAGGCGGCCCTCCGCGACAGCCTGACCGGGCTCGGCAATCACCGCGCGTTCCAGGAGGCGGTCGCCCGGATGGTCGAGGGCTCGCGCCGCTACGGCACGGCGTTCTCGCTGATCCTGCTCGACATCGACGAGTTCAAGCGGATCAACGACACGCGCGGCCATGCCGTCGGCGACCAGCTGCTGACCCAGCTCGGCGACCTCATCCGGGTGACGATCCGGATCACCGACGCGGGCTTCCGGGTCGGCGGCGACGAGTTCGCGATCCTGCTCCCCCACACCGACGCCAACGGGGCCATCGGCCTGTGCCGTCGGCTGCTGGCGCGCAGCCTCGAGGATCGGGGCGCCGGGGCCTACCGCGGCCCGATCTCGTTCTCGGCCGGCGTCACCGCGTGCCCGACGTTCGGCGCGACCCGGCTTGAGCTGACGGCCCAGGCCGACGCCGCCCTGTACCGCGGCAAGCGGACGGGCCGGACCGTCGTCACGATCTTCGACCCGGAGATCGATCGTGGCCATGTCGACGAGGGCATGCGGGCCGAGCTGTCGAGCGCGATCACGGCCGTCGTCGAGTCGGGCTCCCTGACGCCCGTCTACCAGCCGATCGTCGAGCTGTCGAGCGGCCGGATCCTCGGCTACGAGGGCCTGGTCCGGGTGCCCCGCGAGTCGACGTTCGCCCACGCCGGGGCCCTGTTCGATGCAGCCGAGGCGGCCGGTCGGGTGGCCGATCTCGATCGTGCCGCGCTCGACGTCGTCCTGGCCGGCACGAAGGGCATCCCGACCGACGTCCTCGTGAGCCTCAACGTCTCGCCCCGAACGCTCGAGACGGGCGACCTCAACGCGACGTCGTTCCTGGCCATCCTGCGGCGCCATGGCGTCTCGCCGACGCGGGTCATCCTCGAGCTGACCGAGCGCGAGGCGGTTCGGGAGCCGGAGCGGCTGCGAGAGACGCTGCGCGGCGTCCAGCTGGCCGGCGTGCGGATCGCGGCCGACGACGTCGGGGCCGGCAACGCCGGGCTGCGCCTCCTGAGCCAGTTCCAGTTCGACGTGGTGAAGATCGATCTCTCGCTCGTCCAGGGTGGCTCGAGGGGCGGGGGCGGGACCGACCAGACCCTGTCCGTCCTTGGCTCGCTCGTCCAGATGGCCGACCGGCTCGGCGCCCTGACGATCGCCGAAGGCGTCGAGACGCCGGAGCAGCTGCGCACGATCCGCGACCTCGGCATCGCCGCCGGGCAGGGCTATCTGCTCGGCCGGCCCGGCCCCCAGCACGAACTGGGGTGGGTCGACCTGGACGAGCTGGCCAACCGCGAGGAGGTCCCGGATCCCCAGTCGCCATTCCGACCCCGGAGCGACCCGCTCCGAGTCCCCACGGGCGGCCGGCCCGCGCAGGTGACGGACGCCACGCCACAGCGTCGTGGCGGTGATGCGGCGGAGTCCCCCGGCGACGAGCCCTGGCCCGGCGTCCTGGCGCCAGGGCCCGAGCCCACGTCGGCGACCGGCACCCGGGTCCAGGCGGTCCGGCGCTCGCTGCCGTTCGTCGGACGCACGCGCGACCAGGCCGACTGACCGAGAGGCGTCTCAGCAGGTCTCGCCGCACGGTCGGGCGGTCGATGGGGCGGCGCGCCCGTCAGGCCATGCCGGCGAGCGCTCCGAGGTGCTCGGTCAGGCGGACGTTCTCGGCATAGTCGACCGGCACGTCAACGACGGCCGGGCCGTCGACCTCGAGGGCCCGCATGAGCGTCGGATAGAGCGCGTCCGCGGTCTCGG
>DATEZX010000153.1:0-8230 GCA_035255225.1 Candidatus Limnocylindrales bacterium | reverse complement strand
GTCGAGGATGAACTTCTCGTAGCCGATGGACAGCCCGCCCTCGAGCCAGCCTGCGGCGTGGAGGACGAAGTTCGTGCCCGCGAGGATGGTCGGCTGGAAGGTGTTGGCCGACTCATAGGCCGCCTGGGCGTCGGCGATCTTGCTGGCGCAGAGGTTGCCACCCGACCGGAACGGCACCCCGAGCCGCCGCGCGAGCGCGGCCATGACGTACAGGACGAGCGCCGGCTCGGGCGTCCCGAAGGTGGGCGCCCCGGACTGCATCGAGATCGAGCTGGCGAAGCTGCCCAGGACGACCGGCGCGCCCGGCCGGACGAGCTGGACGAAGGCCATCCCGGCGAGGGCCTCGGCGAGGGTCTGGGCGCACACCCCGGCGCTGGTCACCGGGGCCATCGCGCCGGCCAGGATGAACGGCGTGATGAGCGTCGCCTGGTTCGCCTCGGCGTAGACCCGCGCCGCGCCGATCATCGTCGCGTCCCACACGAGCGGCGAGTTGGCGTTGATCAGGCTGAGGATGACCGCGTGGTCGTCGAGGTAGTCCTCGCCCTGCCCGCCGAACGCGATCCTCGCCAGCGCGACGGTGTCCTCCGCCCGCGACGGGTGCGTGACCGAGCCCATGAACGGCTTGTCGCTGTAGCGGATGTGCGCATAGACCATGTCGAGGTGGCGCTTGTTGACCGGCACGTCGACCGGCTCGCAGACCGTCCCGCCGGAGTGGTGGAGGTGCGGGCTGAGGTACGTCAGCTTCACGAAGTTCCGGAAGTCCTCGAGGGTGCCGTAGCGGCGGCCGTTGTCGAGGTCGCGCACGAAGGGCGAGCCGTAGTTCGGGGCGAGGACCGTGTACGGGTCGCCGATGACGACGCTCCGCTCGGGGTTGCGGGCGTGCTGGACGAACGTTCGTGGCGCGCTCGCCTGGACGATCGAGCGGCACAGCCCGCGCGGGAAGCGGACCCGCTCGCCCTGGACGTCGGCGCCGCCCGCCCTGAGGGTCGCCAGGGCCGCCGGGTCGCCCCGGAACTCGATCCCGACCTCCTGGAGGATCGTGTCGGCGTTGGCCTCGATCGTCGCCAGGCCCTCCTCGTCGAGGACCTCGACCGGCTTCAGCACCCGGGTGATGTACGCCTGGCGCTCGCCGCGTGACGCCGCCCGGGCCGCGATCCGTGCGGCCCGTCCCCCGCCGGCGCGATGGCGCGGGGCGCCGGCGGCCGCGTCGGGCGTCGGGGCGTCGGGCGTCGTGGCGTCGGTCATGCGATTCGCCTCCTCTGGGTCGCCGGGGCGCGGGCCGCCGCCGGTGGCGGGAGCTCGACGACGGTGGCGAGGTGGGGATGGGGCGCGGTGCGATGCGGGATCGCCATGGCCTCGACGAAGTGCTCCTGAAAGCGCGGCTCGATCGCGGTCTCGATCTTCTCGACCGTCCGAACGACGCGCTCGATCTCGCGTCGCGCGGCGACGCTCAGGAGCGCGATGAGGGCGCCCGTGCCCGCCGCATTGCCGGCCGCGGTGACCTTCTCGAGCGGCGCGTCCGGGACGAGGCCGAGGATGAGGGCGTGCAGCGGGTCGATCTGGCTTCCGAACGCGCCGGCCAGCTGGACGCTCGACACGCTCTCGACGCCGAGGTGGTCCATGAGCAGCCGCGCACCGGCGTACAGGGCCGCCTTCGCGAGCTGGATCGCCCGGACGTCGTTCTGGGTGATGACGATCCGAGGGCTGCCGGCCAGGCTGCGGTTGCCGCCTCGCCCACCGTCGTGGAGGACGTACGAGAACGTCCGGCCGTCGGCGATGACGCGCGGCGTCCGCTCGGCCAGCCGGCCATCGATGACGCCGTCCGAGGTGATGACACCGGCGAGGTAGAGCTCGGCAATGACCTCGACGATGCCGGACCCGCAGATCCCGGTCACGCCGGTGTGCCGGACCGACTCGGCGAAGCCGACCTCGTTCGACCAGCGCGCCGAGCCGATGACCCGGACGCGGGGCTCGAGCGTGTCGCGATCGACCCGGACCCGCTCGATCGCACCGGGCGCGGCGCGCTGTCCGGCTGAGATCTGGGCGCCCTCGAAGGCCGGGCCGGTCGGCGACGACGCGGCGAGCAGCCGGTCCCGGTTCCCGAGGACCAGCTCGGCGTTCGTCCCGACGTCCACGAGCAGCGTGACCTCGTCCTGGAGATACGGCGTCTGGGCCAGGATGGCGCCCGCCGCGTCGGCGCCGACGTGGCCGGCGATGCACGGCAGGACGTAGACCCGCGCCCCGTCGTTCGCCGGGATCTCGAGCTCGCGGGCCGTCGTCCGGACGGCGGTGTCGGTGGCGAGCGCGAAGGGCGCGCTGCCGAGCGGGATCGGGTCGATGCCGAGCAGGAGGTGATGCATGATCGGGTTGCCCACGATCGCCACCTCGAGGATGTCGTCGACGGCCACGTCGGCGCGAGTCGCCAGGCCGCGGACGAGGCTCGCGATCGCCTCCCGAACCGCCTCGGTCATGAGCGCCGCACCGCCCTCGTGGAGCATCGCGTACGAGACGCGGCTCATGAGATCCTCGCCGTAGCGGATCTGGGGGTTCATGAGCCCGTCCGAGGCGAGGACCGCCCCGTCCTCGAGGTTCGCGAGGTGGCCGGCGATCGTCGTCGACCCGACGTCGATCGCCACGCCCAGGGCCCGGTCGTGCAGCCCCGGCCAGATGGCGCTGATCGTCCGACCGTCGTGCACCGCGACCGTGACGCGGTAGTCCCCTGCCTCGAGGGCCGGCTGGAGGCGACGGACGACGTCGAGGTCCGCCTCGAGCGGCGCGCCGTCGGCACCGAGCCCCCACTCCCGCTCGAGCGCGGCGAGCAGGCGTGAGAGGTCGCCACCCGGCGCGCCGAGCGTTGGCCGCTCGACCTCGACCTCGTGGAGCCGGACCGCCGGATCGATGACGAAGTCGCGGACCGGCAGGCCCTTCCGGACGACCTGGCGGTGGACCTGGCTCTCGGGCGGCACGTCGACGAGGACGTCGCCCCGGACCTCGGCCCGGCAGCCGAGGCGCCGATCTGCGGCCAGGCCGCGGAGGCGGTCGTACTCGGACTCGTCGGCGCCGCGAGCGGAGAGATGGCCGCCGCTCGACTCGATGCCGTGCTTCGGGAACGAGCCCTCGGCCGGCACGACCTGGCAGCGGCCGCACAGGCCACGCCCGCCGCACACCGAGTCCAGGTCGACGCCGAGCGATCGGGCCGCGTCGAGCACGGTCGTGCCGGCCGGGAACCGCCCGCGCCGGCCCGAGGGCGTGAAGATGACCTGCGGGCCGTCAGCGCTCATGCGCCGGTGCCGCTCCCTCCCCGCGAGGCGTCCGCTCCACGTGCCGCGAGGGCCCGGCGGTTGATCCGCGGCCTGGCGCTGGCACGCTCGAGTCCCGCCGCGGATCCGAGGCCCGGCACGGCAGCGCCGAACTGCGCAGGCCCCACCAGGCCAGCCGGCCCGCCGACGTGCGACGCGGCACCCACCGGAACGGCCGCATCGCGATGGGCCCGGATCCAGCGCGCCGCGTCGCGATCGTTGCCCATCAGGACGTCCGCCGCCATGACCGCGCCCTTGACCTCGGCCGACAGCGGGTTCGTGATCGCGCTCGTCAGCCCCGACGCGATGGCCATCGGCAGGAACGCGGCGTTGATGCGCTCGCGATCGGGCATCCCGAAGCTGACGTTGCTGGCTCCGCAGGTCGTGTTCACCCGCAGCTCCTCGCGGAGCCGTCGCAGCAGCCGGAAGACCTGCTGGCCGGCCGTCGCCAGCGCACCGACCGGCATGACGAGCGGGTCGACGACGACGTCCGCGCGAGGGATCCCGTGGTCGGCCGCTCGCTCGACGATCTTCTTCGCGACCGCGAAGCGAACGTCCGGGTCCTCGGAGATGCCGGTGTCGTCATTCGAGATCGCCACGACGGCCGCGCCGTACTTCTTCACGAGCGGCAGCACACGCTCGAGCCGCTCCTCCTCGCCGGTCACCGAGTTCACGAGCGCCTTGCCGACGTAGGCCGAGAGGCCGGCCTCGAGGGCCTCGACGATGCTCGAGTCGATCGACAGCGGGACGTCGACGAGCGATTGCACGAGGCGCACCGTCCGCGCGAGGATCGCCGGCTCGTCGGCCAGCGGGATCCCGGCGTTGACGTCGAGCATGTGGGCGCCGGCCGCGACCTGGGCGAGGGCGTCGCGCTCGACCCGGCTGAAGTCGCCATTGCGCATCTCCTCGGCCAGGAGCTTCCGACCGGTCGGGTTGATCCGCTCGCCGATGATCACGAACGGCCGGTCGAAGCCGAGAACGACCTCGCGCGTCGCCGAGCTGAGGACCGTGTGCGTCACCGATCCGCCTCCGGGTCGGGATGCGGCTGCCTCCCCGCCACCGCCTCGCTGTCGACGCCGCCAGCCTCGATCAGGCGCGCCAGGACGTCGCGCGGATAGGCCGTCTCGAGGCGCTGCGCCTCCGCGCTGGCCTCCGCGACGAGGTCGTCGCCGCACTCACGCGCCGAGCGCCGCATCTCCTCGACGTAGTCGCTCGCGGCCTTCTTGCCGGCCTTCATCGCGGCCTTGTCGACCGCGACCTGGAAGCGCGGATGGAGCACGAGCTTGTGGGCCTGCCGGCGATCCCGGGCGATGACCTGCATCGGGATGTCGCGCCACCAGATCGTGATGAGTGACGCCATCAGGCGGCCCGCCTCGCCACTGCCTGGGCCTCCCGCAATGGGGCCACGCCGCCGGCCAGGCCACCGAGGCCGGTGAACCGCCGCTCGAAGGCCAGCCCGAGGCGCCGCGCCGCGGCCTCGGCCCGGGCATCCAGCTCGGGGTCGTCGGCCTGGGCGAGGTACAGGAGTCGACGGTAGTTGCCGAAGTACTGCGGCAGGAGCTCCGGGTGACGGTCCAGCCCGAGGCCGCGGAGGACGAGCCGCTCGAAGTTCCGGACGAGGAAGTCGGTCAGGTAGAAGGTCCCGGGCTCGTCGTCGGCAAGGGCCTCGAACGCGGCGCGGCCGGCGTAGACCTCGTAGCAGTGGGCGCCCTCGAGGCGAGACACGCCTTCCTCGTCGAGCACGCGATCGAGGAGCCCGCCCGTGCCGCAATCGGCATAGGCCACGAACAGCCGGTCGTAGCCGTCGGCTCGGGCGCGGCGGATCCGGGCACGAACCGCGCCCGGGATGCGCTCCGGCCGGTTGTGGAGCGCGGCCGGCAGGCACGTCAGCTCCACCGAGGGCAGGCCGGCTCGGCGGGTCAGCGCGACGAGCTCGACCGCCAGGGCGCCGCAGCCGATGACGAGCGGCGGCCTGTCTGTGAGCGGCGGCCTCTCAGACCGCGACGCGGGCACGTCGCGCCTCCACGAGCGACCTGGCCGTCTCGACCGCGACCGCAGCGTCGCGGCAGTAGGCGTCGGCGCCGACCGCCTTGCCGAACTCCTCGTTGAGGGGGGCGCCCCCGACGAGGACGATGTAGTCGCCGCGAAGGCCGCGCTTCTCGAGCTCCCCGACGACGACCTTCATGTACGGCATCGTCGTGGTGAGGAGAGCCGACATGCCGAGGATGTCGGGCTTGTGCTGCTCGAGCGCGGCGATGAACTTGTCGGCGTCGGTGTTGATGCCGAGGTCGAAGACCTCGAAGCCGGCGCCCTCGAGCATCATCGCCACGAGGTTCTTGCCGATGTCGTGGATGTCGCCCTTGACCGTCCCGATGACGACCCGGCCGATCGGCTTCGCGCCGGTCTCGGCGAGGAGTGGCCGGAGGATCGCCATGCCGGCCTTCATCGCGTTGGCGGCGAGGAGGACCTCGGGCACGAACAGGATGCCGTCGCGGAAGTCGATCCCGACGATCCGCATACCCTCGACGAGGGCGTCGTTGAGGACCCTCTCTGGGCCCCAGCCACGCTCGAGGAGGATGTTGGTGCCGCTGGTGATCTCGTCGGCGAGGCCGTCGTAGAGGTCGTTGTGCATCTGCTCGACGAGCTCGTCGTCGTTCAGGGTCGCGAGATCGAACTCCTGGTCGTCAGCCACGCAAGCTCTCCACCGGGGCGTCTGCCTTGGCACCTTCGCTGTTCCACATTGCGGAACGGTGCCGTATAGTGGAACGCCAGACTAGCGAGCACGAGGCGGCATGTCCAGAGTCCAGAGCATCGAGCGGGCGTTCGTGGTGCTGTCGGCCCTCGCCGACGGGCCGCTCGGCGTCACCGACGTCGCCGAGCGGGCGCACCTGCCGAAGAGCACCGCGGCCCGGATGCTCACCTCGCTCGCCCGGGAGGGCGCCGTCGAGCAGGCGACCGGCGGCTCGACCTACCGCCTCGGGCCCCGGCTGCTGACGCTCGCCTCCGGCGTCCGCTCGACGCGCGGCCTCGTCGCCATCGCCCATCCGTTCCTCGTCGAGCTCGCCGAGCGGACGGGCGAGGCGGCCGGGCTGTCCGTGCCGGATGGCCGGGCCGTCCACTACATCGACCAGGTCGACTCGCCGAACCCGGTCATGGTCCGCGACTGGACCGGCACTCGAAGCCCGATGCACGCCGTGTCGTCCGGGCTGGTCGTCCTGGCGGCGATGAAGCCGCCCGCGCTCGAGGTCTACCTGTCCGGCCCGCTGGAGCGGCTGACCGACCGAACGGTGACCAGCCCCTCGCAGGTTCGCGACCGGCTCTGGAACGTCCGCCGCGACGGCTACGCCTGGGTCCGCGACGAGTTCGAGACCGGGATCAGCTCGGTCGCCGCCCCGATCGCCGACGCGACTGGCGAGGTCGTGGCCGCGGTCCACGTCCATGGCCCGTCGTATCGCTTCCCACCCGAGGGCCAGGCGGACGCCATCGGCGAGCTCGTCGAGGCGATCGCCGGGAGGATCGGCACCCGCCTCCGGGCCTAGCGAAGGACCCGATAGTCGACGAGCAGGTGGCCAGTCGGTGAGATCTCGCTTCGGATCGATTCGAGCTGCATCGATGGCACGCCGTCGAGGAGTCGCCGTCCGCGGCCGACGATCCTCGGCGCGATCACGAGCCTGAGCTCGTCGACGACGTCGGCGGCGAGCAGCGCCTGCGCGACCGAGATGCTCCCGTGGACGCCGACATCGCCTCCGGCCTGCTGCTTGAGATCCCGAACGAACGCGACGAGCCCGCCGTCGATCACCGTCGCATTGGCCCAATCTCGGTCGAGCGGCGTTGATGTCGCGACGTACTTCGTGACCCGGTTGATGAAGGTCGCGAATGGCTCGATCCGGCTGCGCGGCCAGAACTGCGCCCACTCGGTATAGCTACGGCGGCCGAGGATGACGGCGTCCTGGGTCGCGATGACCGCGGCGAGGTTGGCGTCCAGCGCGTCGTCCCAGTCGGCGAAGAACCGATCTGGGTCCTCGGCAACCCCGTCGAGGGACAACAGCTCGTACACGACGATCTTTCGCGTGGCCTACCTCGCTCGCTCGACGTTACCGGATATCACGTGCCGCGAGCTGTGCGAGCGCGCGGGCGAGGTGCGCTTCGATTCGATCGAGCTCGGCTCCGGTCTCATGCTGACCGCTGATGTCGGGCATGACGTCGAGCGTCGCCCGGACGTCCCACTCTGGTGAGTAGCCGGGCGCAATACCGCGCCGGGCCGCGGCCTCCCGAAAGTGATCGGCAGCCTCCTGGCCAAGCGACGCGGCGAGATTGAAGCGCATGTGGCCCACGTCAACGGCAAACGGCCCGAACGACGCCGACGTCCAGTCGACGATCCCGCTGACACCACGACGGACGTCGCCGCCACGCCACAGGACGTTGCCCGGGTGGTAGTCCCGGTGGATGAAGCCCATCGCACTCGCGGAGACCGGCCGTCGAGCGAACTCGATGGCCCGATTCCAGGCGTCGCGGGACCGGGCCCACGCGGGAGGGACCATCGTCGCGGGATCGTAGAAGCGCCGGTAGGCGATCGCCCGATCTGATACCGGGTCGGGCGGCACCCCATGCACCAGCGCGATCGCGGAAACAAGACCGTCGATGAACGTCGCCATGTTTCGTGGTCGACGGACCGTCCGGCCTGGGACCACGGTCTCGAGCAGCGCGGGCACATCGGTGGCTGTTCCGAACAGGTCCGCGGCAACGAGCCGAGGCGCTGGAACGCCGGCCCGTTCGAGGCGACCCAGCACCGCGGCCTCGCGCGCAGCGTCAAAGTCCGGATCCTCGTCGGCCCAGCCGACTCGAGCCCAGCGCCGAAGCACCCTCCGTCGACGCCGTCCCTGCCGATCTTCGATGACCAGCAGGTGGTTGGCGTGGGAGCGTCCGCCCGT
>DATEZX010000152.1:0-4382 GCA_035255225.1 Candidatus Limnocylindrales bacterium | reverse complement strand
AAGATCCTGGGGCGACGCGGCCTGATGCCCAACCCGAAGTCCGGGACCATCACGTTCGACCTCGAGCGCGCCATCCGCGAGGTCAAGGCCGGGCGGGTCGAGTTCAAGGTCGACAAGGCCGGGATCATCCACGTCCCGATCGGCAAGGCGAGCTTCGAGGCCGAGGCGATCCTCGCCAACCTCGCCGCCCTGGTGGACGCCGTCAACCGCGCCAAGCCGTCGGGCGCCAAGGGCACGTACCTGCAGACCCTGACGATCGCGGCGACCATGGGCCCGGGGGTCCGGGTCGACATCCCGGGAGTCCTCGCCGCGGCGGCTGCCGCCTAGGGGCCTCCGACCAGACGTCGTGGCGGCCGAGAGGCGCGTCACGTAGGATTCATCCAGACGGACCGCTGAAGACAGCGTGCGCGCCGGGACGCGATCGTGAGGTCGCGGATCGGGCTTGATCCGCCGGACGGATCGGGGCATCGCCCCGGGGACGCCGGCGAGCACGCCGAGGCAGGGCCGGGGAACCACCTCCGGGTGGGTGCTCCCCCTGCGGTTCGAAGCCTCGCCCTCCGGGGCGACCGTCGCAGGGGTGAGCGGGCAGACGCCCGAGCGCCCACCGCCGCGCGCCGGCCGCGCGCCGCACCTGGAGGACCCGATGCCCACCGAGGCCAAGCGTGAGACCGTCGCCGAGCTGCGCGAGCAGCTGGGGCGGAGCCACACGCTCATCGTCTCGGAGTACCGCGGCCTGAGCGTCCGCGAGATCGCCGACATCCGGCGAAGCCTGCGCAAGCAGGACGTGACGTACCGCGTCGTCAAGAACCGCCTCATGCGGATCGCCGCCGCGGACACCCTCGGCGGCGCCCTCGACCCGCTGCTCGTCGGTCCCACGGCGATCGCCTTCGGGGCCGACGAGACCGCGACGGCCAAGGCCGTCCTCGACGCGATGCGTCCGTACCGGCAGGTCCGGATCACGGGCGGCCTGCTCGGGACCCGGGCGATCGATGCCGATGGCGTCACCCGCCTGGCGACGCTGCCATCGCGGGAGGTCCTGCTCTCGCAGCTGGCCGGCGCCTTCGCGGCGCCGCTGGCGACGACGGCCGGTCTCTTCGACGCCCCGCTCCGCGAGATCGCCGGCCTCGTGGCGGCCCTCGCCGAGCGGAAGGCCGCCTGATCCGCGACCGACTCAACCCATCCGAGACCAGCAAGGAGATCCACCTGCCATGGCCACACTCACGACCGACCAGCTGCTCGAGGCCTTCGAGTCGATGACCGTCCTCGAGCTGTCCGAGTTCAAGAAGAAGTTCGAGGACAAGTTCGGCGTCACCGCGGCCGCCCCCGTCGCCGTGGCTGCCGCCCCCGCCGCCGGTGGGCCCGCCGCCGAGGCCGCCCCGGCCGTCGAGGAGCAGACCGAGTTCTCGGCCGTCCTGGCCGAGGTCGGCCCCAACAAGATCCCGGTCATCAAGGTCGTCCGCGAGCTGACCGGGCTCGGCCTCAAGGAGGCCAAGGACCTCGTCGACGCGGCGCCGAAGCCGGTCAAGGAAGGCGTCGCCCGGGACGAGGCCGAGAAGATCAAGACGGCCCTCGAGGCGCAGGGCGCCAAGGTCGAGATCAAGTAATCCGGGGCCGGCAACCCGCAAGCGGACGCCGGCTCACGCTCTCCTCGGGCCGATCCGGGCTCTGCCGACGATCGGCCCGAGGACTCCGTTGACTGCGCAACGGTTTGACAGATCGCGCCGGAGCGATACAATCCGTTGTTCTGTGAGCGCGGCCTTTCCCTCTCCTCTCCTCCTCCGCCAAGGAGCGGTCGTTCATGCTGTCCACCGCTGAGCCGTCGACCCTCTCCCGTGCGTCAGCGGCGCGCAAGCGCTACGCCCGCATCCCGGAGGTCCTCCCGGTCCCGAACCTCATCGAGCTCCAGCTGGAGTCGTTCCGATGGTTCATCGATCGGGGCCTCCGCGAGCTGTTCGACGAGATCAGCCCGATCAAGGACTTCACCGGCAAGGTCATGGAGCTCCAGTTCCTCGACTACGAGTTCGGGGAGCCGAAGTACTCCGAGGATGAGTGCCGGACCAAGGACCTGACGTTCAGCAAGCCGCTGTACGTCAACGTCGAGCTCCTGATCAAGGAGACCGGCGAGATCCAGCGCCAGCGGGTCTACATGGGCGACTACCCGTGGATGACCGACCTCGGGACCTTCGTCATCAACGGCGCCGAGCGCGTCGTCGTGTCCCAGCTCGTCCGCTCGCCGGGCGTCTACTACTCGATCGACCCCGATCTCTTCAACCAGACCGGGCGCGAGCTCTTCACGGCCAAGGTCATCCCGAACCGTGGCGCCTGGCTGGAGTTCGAGACGACCAAGGCCGACCAGCTGTACGTCAAGGTCGACCGCAAGCGGAAGATCCCCGCGACGACCCTGCTCCGAGCGGTCGGCTACGAGACCAATGACGAGATGGCGGCCCTGTTCGCGCCGGTCGACATCGACCCCGAGCACCCGTATGTCGCCAACACCCTCGACAAGGACATCACCAGGACGCCCGCCGAGGCCCTCATCGAGGTCTACAAGAAGCTCCGCCCCGGCGACCCGCCGACGGGCGACAACGCGCGCGCCCTCGTCGAGGGCCTGTTCTTCAACTTCCGGCGCTACGACCTTGGGCGCGTCGGCCGCTACAAGTTCAACAAGAAGCTCGACGCGGCCGCCGGGCGGATGGGCATCGAGCTCGATCGAGAGAGCCGGACCATCACCCGCGAGGACATCGCCGCGATCGTCGGCCACCTCATCGAGTCGAACCGCGGCCTCCATCCCAGGGACGACATCGACCACCTCGGCAACCGCCGGATCCGCGCCAACGGCGAGCTCATCCAGAACGCCTTCCGGATCGGCCTCCTCCGGATGGAGCGCGTCGTCCGCGAGCGGATGACGATCCAGGAGATCGACAAGGCGACCCCGAACGCCCTGATCAACATCCGCCCGGTCGTGGCGGCGATGAAGGAGTTCTTCGGCGGCAGCCAGCTGAGCCAGTTCATGGACCAGACCAACCCGCTGGCCGAGCTGACGTCGAAGCGCCGCCTGTCGGCCCTCGGCCCGGGCGGCCTGTCGCGCGAGCGGGCCGGCTTCGACGTCCGCGACGTCCACCACAGCCACTACGGCCGGATCTGCCCGATCGAGACGCCCGAGGGTCCGAACATCGGCCTCATCGGCTCGCTCGCGACGTACGGTCGGATCAACGCCTACGGGTTCATCGAGACGCCGTACCGCAAGGTCAAGCGGACCGTCGCCTGGGACGAGTCGGGCGTCGAGGTCTTCGAGGCCGGCACCGACCTGCTGGCCAAGGGCGGCGCGGTCGTCCTCAAGAAGGGCCACAAGCTCAACGACGCGGCGATCGCGGAGCTCAAGAAGCAGAAGCTCAACGCCTTCCCGATCCGGCCGATCGTGACCGACGAGATCGAGTACCTCCCGGCCGACGAGGAGGAGCAGCACGTCGTGGCCCAGGCGAATGCCCGCCTCGACGCCGCCGGCCACTTCGTCGACGAGCGCGTCCAGTCGCGCTACCGGGAGCTGTTCCCCGAGGAGCGCCCCGACCGCATCGAGTACATGGACGTCAGCCCCAAGCAGGTCGTCTCGGTGGCGACGGCCCTCATCCCGTTCCTCGAGCACGACGACGCGAACCGGGCCCTGATGGGCTCGAACATGCAGCGCCAGGCCGTGCCGCTGCTCGAGCCCGAGGCGCCGATCGTCGGCACCGGGATGGAGGAGCGCGCCGCCCGTGACTCGGGCCAGGTCCTCATCGCGACCCGGGCCGGCGTCGTCACCAGCGTCACCGCCGAGCGGATCCGGATCGAGGCCGACTCGGGCGACCTCGACGAGTACCGCCTCCAGAAGTTCGTCCGGAGCAACCAGGGCACCTGCATCAACCAGCGCCCGATCGTCGACGTCGGCGCCCGCGTGGCCGCCGGCCAGGCGCTCGCCGACAGCTCCTCGACCGACCAGGGCGAGCTGGCGCTCGGCCGGAACGTCCTCGTGGCGTTCATGAGCTGGGAGGGCGGCAACTACGAGGACGCGATCGTCATCAGCGACCGCCTCGTCCGCGACGACCTGTTCACGAGCATCCACATCGAGAAGCACGAGATCGAGTCGCGCGACACGAAGCTCGGCCCCGAGGAGATCACCCGGGACATCCCGAACGTCGGCGAGGAATCCCTCAAGGACCTCGACGAGGAGGGGATCGTCTACATCGGCGCCGAGGTCCGCCCCGGCGACATCCTGGTCGGCAAGATCACGCCGAAGGGCGAGACCGAGCTGACCGCCGAGGAGCGGCTGCTGCGGGCGATCTTCGGCGAGAAGGCTCGCGAGGTCAAGGACACCTCGCTGCGCGTGCCCCACGGCGAGCGCGGCA
>DATEZX010000151.1:0-3486 GCA_035255225.1 Candidatus Limnocylindrales bacterium | reverse complement strand
GCGCGTCGGCGTCGGGGCTCGGGATCCCGATGCTCATCGCCTTCGTCGTCGGGCTGTTGATCTCGAACTCGATCGTCGTCGTCATCACGGCGACCGGGTTCATCGCCACCCGAGCCCGCGAGCGGTTGTACGTCGCGATCGGCGTCGTGGCAGGGACGTTCAGCCTCGTCGTCGGCACGGTCTTCCTGCTCGGTGTTTCGGGCGCGCTGCCCGAGCTGGACAGGCTGTTCGGCGGCTGAGGGCGTTCGCGGCTGACGCCGCATCGCGCGGGCTACGAGGCCCGCGGAGGCTCTCCGTGCTCGTCCGGCCGCTTCGCGCCAACGAGGTGGATCTCGATCTCGGGCAGGCGCGCGAAGACCTCGTCCGCCAGGGGCCGCTGGGTCAGGCGACGGAATGCCCCGCCACTGCCGCCGTGCGGCAGGACGAGCTGGGTGATCCGGCGATCGCGCGAGATCCGTTCGAGGCCGGTCACGAGGTCCGACGCCTCGGCCCGGATGACCTCGGCACCGAGGTCGACCGCGTCGTCGATCGTCTCCTGGAGGTCGCGACTGCGGTCGAACGTCTGGCGCTCGCTGGCCGGCGTCTCGATGACCAGGGCGAGGAAGGCGCCGTGGAGCGCGCCGGCGAGGGCGGCCGCCCGGCGGACGGCCCGCAGTGAGGCGGGACTGCCGTCGACGAGGACGGCGACCCGCTCGCTGATCAGGGGCAGGCGCTTGCCCGACGGCACGCCATCGAGATCGCCCTCGACCTTCCGGGCCACGTAGCGGAGGGCAAGTTCGCGAAGCGCAACGAGGTTCGACTCGGTGAAGAACTGCTCGAGCGCGACTCGTGTCCGTTCGGGCGGGTAGACATTGCCGTGCTTCATCCGCTGCCGGAGCGCGTGCGGACTCATGTCGACGAGCTCGATCTCGTCCGCGTTCAGCAGGACCGCGTCGGGCACACGCTCGTTGACCGGCGCGCCGGTGATCGTCGCAACGGCGTCCGCGACCGACTCGAGGTGCTGGACGTTCATCGTGCTGACGACGTGGATCCCGGCGTCGCGGATGGCCTCGACGTCCTCGTAGCGCTTGGGGCGCACGGAGCCGGGGACGTTGGTATGGGCCAGCTCGTCGACGAGGGCCACGGTCGGCCCGCGGGCGATGATCGCGTCCGTGTCCATCTCCTCGATGACCACGCCGCGGTAGTCGATCCGGCGGCGGGGCACGACCTCGAGACCGTCGACCAGCTCCGCCACGACGCTCCGGCCGTGGGTCTCGACGAACCCGACCACGACGTCGGTGCCGCGGGCCTTCCGGCGATGACCCTCCTCGAGCATCTTCCAGGTCTTGCCGACGCCGGGCGCCATGCCGAGGTAGACGCGCAGCCGGCCGCGGGTGCTCGCCTCCTCGGCCTTGACCCGGGCCAGCATCTCGTCCGCCGTCGGGCGGACGTCGAGGGCGTCGCGGTCGGGATCCCTGGTCGAGGTCGTCACGGCATGGATCCGCTACCCGAGCAGCCCGTCGAGATCGAGGTTCAGCTGGAGCACGTTCACGTGCGGCTCGCCGAGGAAGCCGAGGAGCGGCTGCTCGGTGTGCTTGGCCACGAGGGCGCGGACCGCGTCGACGCTCATCCCGCGCGCTGCCGCGACGCGCGCCACCTGGTACTCGGCGGCGGCCGGGCTGATGTCCGGGTCGAGGCCGGAGGCGGAGGTCGTCACGAGGTCCACCGGGACGGGGCCGCCGCCGTTGGCGGCGCGCATCTTGTCGACGCGATCGCTGATCGCCTGGATGAGCGCCTGGCTGGTGGGGCCGAGGTTCGAGCCCGCAGAGCCGCTGGCGTCGTAGCCGCACGGGTTCTGATCGGTCGCGCCCGCCGCGGACGGCCGGCCCCAGAAGTACTTGTCCTGATCGAAGCACTGGCCGATGAGGCTCGAGCCGACCGTCTTGCCATCGACGACGATCATCGACCCGTTGGCCTGGCTGGGGAAGGCCACCTGGGCGATCGCCGTGACGACCGCCGGGTAGGCGACGCCCGTGATGAGGGTCATGAGGACCAGGACCGCGAAGGCGGGCCAGACGACCCGACGCAGGAAGTTCATCGAAGCGACCTCAGACCAGGTGCAGGGCCGACACGACGAGGTCGATCACCTTGATCCCGAGGAACGGGGCGATGATCCCGCCGAGGCCGTAGATGAGGAGGTTCTGGCGGAGCAGGACGCTCGCCGGGGCCGCCCGGAAGGCGACGCCGCGCAGCGCGAGCGGGATGAGCGCGATGATGATCAGGGCGTTGAAGATGACCGCCGAGAGGATCGCGCTCTGGGGGCTCGCGAGCTGCATGACGTTGAGGGCATTCAGCTCCGGGTAGACCACGAAGAACATCGCCGGCAGGATCGCGAAGTACTTCGCGACGTCGTTGGCGATCGAGAAGGTCGTGATCGAGCCACGGGTGATGAGCAGCTGCTTGCCGATCGCGATGACCTCGAGGAGCTTCGTCGGGTCGGAGTCGAGGTCGACCATGTTGGCCGCCTCCTTGGCCGCCGAGGTCCCGCTGTTCATCGCCAGCCCGACGTCGGACTGGGCCAGCGCCGGGGCGTCGTTCGTGCCGTCACCCGTCATGGCGACGAGGTGGCCGTCGGCCTGCTCCTTGCGGATGAAGGCGATCTTGGCCTCCGGCGTCGCCTGGGCGATGAAGTCGTCGACACCCGCCTCGCGCGCAATCGTCGCCGCGGTTCGCGGGTTGTCGCCGGTGATCATGACCGTGCGGATGCCCATCTTGCGGAATTCCGCGAACCGCTCGACGAGGCCCTCCTTGACGGTGTCCTTGAGCTCGATGAGCCCGAGGGCGCGGTTGCCCTGGCGGATCGCCAGGGGAGTGGCGCCAGCGTCGGCGATGACGTCGGTCCGGGCGAGGAGCTCGGGCGGCATCTGGCCGTCGAGGTCGGCGCCGATGGCGTCGACCGCGCCCTTCAGGACGAGGACGCCGGTGGTGGTCTTCACGCCGCTGGAGCGGGTCTCGGCGCGGAACGGGATCTCCTCGGCGATCTCGGCCGCAGCGGCCGCGAAGCCTGCCTCGTCGTCGGGCCCGGCCGGCTGGCCGAGCTCGGCGAGCCGCGTCCGGGCGAGCTCGACGATCGAGCGGCCCTCGGGGGTCGAGTCCTTGATCGAGGCGATCAAGGCGGCCCGGACTGCTTCGGCCTCGGGCACGTCGGGGGCCGGGGTGATCGAGGCGGCGAGGCGGTTGCCATAGGTGATCGTGCCGGTCTTGTCGAGCAGGATGAAGTCGACGTCTCCCGACGCCTCGACGGCTCGGCCGCTCATGGCCAGGACGTTGAACCGTGCGACGCGATCCATGCCTGCGATGCCGATCGCCGACAGCAGGCCGCCGATCGTCGTCGGGATCAGGCAGACGAGGAGGGCGACCAGGGCCACCGTGTCGACGGTCGCGCCGGCGAAGTCGCCGAACGGCCGCAGGGTGACCGTGGCCATGAGGAAGATGATCGTGAGGCCG
>DATEZX010000150.1:0-2528 GCA_035255225.1 Candidatus Limnocylindrales bacterium | reverse complement strand
CCCGAGGTCGTTGTGGCAGTGGACGCTGATGACCGCCCGCCGCCCGAAGCGCCGGACGACCTCGCGGACGAGGGCCGCGAACTCGGTGGGCTCGGCGTAGCCGACGGTGTCCGGGACATTGAGGACCGAGGCGCCGGCGGTCACGGCCGCGTCGAATGCCTCGAACAGGAAGGCGGGATCGCTCCGGCTGGCGTCCTCGGCGCTGAACTCGACCTCGTCGCCGGGGCCAACCCCGGCGCGCGCCATCGCGACGCAGGCCGAGATGCGATCGAGAACCTCGGACCGCGTCGCCCGCAGCTTGTGGGTCAGGTGGATGTCCGAGGTCGCGATGAACACGTGCAGCTGGCGCCGCCGCGCCGGGGCGAGGGCCGTCGTCGCCGCCTCGACGTCGGCCGGCACGCAGCGCGCCAGGGCCGCGATCGCCGGGGCCGCGTCCTCGCCGCCGACCTCGGCCGCGATCCTCCGGACCGCCGTCGCCTCCCCGGGGGACGCGGCCGGGAAGCCGGCCTCGATGACGTCGACCCGCAGGCGGGCGAGCTGGCGAGCGACCTGGACCTTCTCGTCGACGGTCAGGGCGGCCCCCGGCGTCTGCTCACCGTCCCGGAGGGTCGTGTCGAACACGCGGACGCGGCCGGCACGGCGGGTCGGGCTCATCGTCGGGCCGGCTCCCCGGACCGGGAATCGGTGATCCCGACGCCATCGGCCCAGCCCTCGGGCGCCTGCTTCGGGTTCAGGAACGCCATGTGCGAGCGCAGCTCGGCCCCGACCGGCTCGATCCGGGACCGGGCGTTCTCGGCCCGCAGGCGCCGGAACTCGGGCGCGCCTCGGCGACCCTCGTCGATCCAGCGCCGGGCGAACGAGCCGTCCTGGATCTCGGCCAGGATCCGCCGCATCTCGTCGCGGGTCTCGCCGTTGACGATCCGCGGGCCCGAGACATAGTCGCCGAACTCGGCGGTGTCGCTGACGCTGTAGCGCATGTACTGGAGGCCGCCCTGGTACATCAGGTCGACGATCAGCTTCAGCTCGTGCATCGTCTCGAAGTAGGCCAGCTCGGGCTGGTAGCCGGCGTCGACGAGCGTCTCGAAGGCGGCCTGGACGAGGGCCGTGACGCCGCCGCACAGGACGGCCTGCTCACCGAACAGGTCGGTCTCGGTCTCCTCGGCGAACGTCGTCTCGAGGATCCCGGCCCGGCCTGCGCCGATGCCGCGGGCGTAGGCCAGGGTCCGGGCGCGGGCCGTGCCCGTCGCATCCTGGTGGACCGCGAAGAGGCAGGGCACGCCGCCGCCCTCGGTGTACAGCCGGCGGACGAGATGGCCGGGCCCCTTGGGAGCGACCATCGCCACGTCGACCGACGCGGGCGGCCGGATGGTCCCGAAGTGGATGTTGAAGCCGTGGGCGAACAGCAGCAGGGCCCCGTCGGCGAGGTTCGGCGCCACCTCCCGCTCGTAGACGCCCGGCGCCGCCGTGTCGGGGACGAGCAGCATGACGACCCGGGCGGAAGCGGTCGCTGCAGCGGCGTCGGCCACCGCCAGGCCCGCCGAGCGGGCGCGCTCAACCGAGGCCGAGCCGGGTCGGAGGCCGACGACGACCTCGAGGCCCGCCTCAGCCAGGTTGCGGGCGTGGGCCTCGCCCTGGCTGCCATAGCCGATCACGGCGACGCGCTGACCCGTGAGGGCCGCGGGATCGATGTCTCGGTCGTAGATGAGGGTGGCCATCGGGACGTCGACTCCTCTCGGCGGTGGATCAGCGGTGATGGGGCAGGGCGACCGAGCCGGCGCGGACGATCTCACGCACGCCCTCATCGCCGATGGCGGCGAGGGCGGCCTCGACGTCGTCGGGCGGGGCCGTGATGGCCAGCCGCCAGACACCGTCGTCGGCCTCGGCGATCCGGCCGCCGGCCAGCTCGACCGCCGCGGTGACCGCCCGGCGCGTCGCCGGATCGGTCGGAGCATCCAGCTCGACGAGCGCAAGCTCGAGCTCGAGGCGCGGCAGGTGGGTGAGGTCGCGGACCTCGATGACCTCGACGAGGCGCTCGAGCTGGGCGAGGACCTGCGTCAGGTGGGCTTCGTCGCCGCGAACCACGATCGTCATCCGCGAGCGCCCGGGCCGGAGCGTCGTGCCGACGGTCAGCGACTCGATGTTGAACGACCGCGCGCGGAACAGCCCGGCGACGCGGTTGAGGGTCCCCGGCCGGTCGACGACGAGGGCGCTGACGACATGCCTCAGCCCCGGGGCCTCGCCGTCGGTCGCCCGGAGGGCGGTCATGCCTCCGGCTCCTCGGGGCCCCGCTCGACCATGTCGGACAGGCCCCGCCCCGGGAGCATCATCGGGTAGACGTTCTGGGTCTCGTCGAGGTGGAAGTCGATGAGCGCCGGGCCAGGCTGGGCCTCGTCCTCGAAGTCGGAGCTGATGTTCAACAAGTATTGGCTAGTTCGAGTGCATTGCATCGTCAGCGGCAAGACGACAATCGAACTGCTCGCCGCAGACGCCAAGCTCGGTGAAGCAAGCGTGTGTCTCCGCCGAGCCCG
>DATEZX010000149.1:0-7717 GCA_035255225.1 Candidatus Limnocylindrales bacterium | reverse complement strand
ACCGGGGCGAAGATCGGGCGCAACGAGCCGTGCTGGTGCGGCTCGGGTCTCAAGTACAAGAAGTGCCACGGCCGCTGAGGACGTGGTCGGGTCACGGGTGAGCCGCCGAGGCGGCCTTCGCGACCTGGTGGCGCTCCTGCTGGTCGCAACCCTCGGCCTCGGCGCGGCGCTCGCCTGCACCGTCGTCGCGATCGTTCGCCAGGGCTCGCTCGACGAGTCGCGGCCGGCCGACGCGATCGTCGTCCTCGGCGCGGCCCAGTACAACGGCCTGCCGTCGGCGGTCTTTGCCGCCCGACTCCAGCACGCGGTCGAGCTGTACCACCAGGGCATCGCGAGCGTCTTCGTCGTGACCGGCGGCAAGCTGCCCGGCGATCGGTACACGGAGGCGGAGACGGCACGGGCATACGCCCTCGCCCACGGCGTGCCCAAGACCGCCATCCTCGCCGAGAACGACGGCCGCAACACGCTCCAGTCGATCGCGGCCGTCGGGGCGATCCTCCGGTCTCACCACCTCACCTCGGCGGTCTTCGTGAGCGACCGAACGCACATGCTGCGGGTCCTTCGGATGGCCACCGACCAGGGCCTCGTGGCCTGGGGCTCGCCGACCCCGGACAGCCCGACCGACCTCGACCCCGGGAGCCATGGGCGGGCCATCCTCCACGAGCTGGCGGGCCTGGCGGCGTACTTCATCGGTGGCGGCCAGCTCATCGAGGACACGGCGGTCACCGGCACCCCCTGACGGGACCTTGGCGCCCAGCCGCGGGGCGCGCCACGTCGTCGGGAAAGCCCGGATTGCCCTCTTGGCGTCCCGGGATGGGCCACATATACTCCGCCCGATCCCCGACCCGCGTCGTCCCCCGGTGTCCGCCCGATCCGCTCGTGCCCCGCCCCATGTGCCCGTCGGTGGTGAAGTGAGGGAGCCGTGAAGCAGGCTGAGGAAACGAGCTTCGTCGACCTGATCGCCTGCGAACGCGACTGCCGGACCTGCAGCTATGCAGCCGCCCTCGACTGCGACGGCAACTGCGGCGTCTGCCCCCACAACGGCTACTGTCCCTGCGTCAACCCCGTCGTCGCCCGGAGCAAGTCGGCCCTGCGCCTGATCGAGCTCCGACCGATCCTGCTCCAGGATCTCCAGGTCCGAAACTGATGGACGCCGCAGGCGTCCGCGACCTGGTCGAGCGGATCCGGTCGACGTCGGGGCGTCTTTGACCTCCCGGCCAGGCAGCACCGACTCGCCGAGCTCGAGGCGCTGACCGCCGCGCCCGGCTTCTGGGACGACCAGCGGGCGGCCCAGAAGGTCCTCCGCGAGGCCGACGCCGAGCGGGCCGTCATCGAGCTGTGGGGCGGCCTCGCCGATCGGGCGACCGAGCTCGAGACGCTCAGCCTGCTCGTCGAGGAGTCGGCCGACGAGGAGCTCGCCGCCGAGCGCGACCGCGACGGCGCGGCACTCGACCGGGACTTCGATCGGGAGCGGACCGAGCTGCTGTTCTCGGGCGAGTACGACGACCGACCGGCGATCCTGACGATCAGCGCCGGCGCCGGTGGGACGGAGGCGACCGACTGGGCCGAGATGCTGCTGCGGATGTACCTCCGATGGGCCGAGCGGCACCGCTACCGAACCGAGATCCTCGACCAGACCGAGGGCGAGCAGGCCGGCCTCAAGAGCGTGACGACCGCGGTCGACGGTCGCGGGGCCTACGGCTGGCTGCGGGCCGAGCGCGGCGTCCATCGCCTCGTCCGCATCAGCCCGTTCGACTCCCAGAAGCGCCGCCAGACGACCTTCGCCCTGGTCGAGGTCCTGCCCGAGGTCGACGAGGACGTCGAGATCGAGCTCGACTGGGATCAGATCCGGGTCGACACGTTCCGCTCACAGGGGGCCGGCGGCCAGCACGTCAACAAGACCGACTCGGCGGTCCGCCTGACCCACCTCCCGACGGGCATCGTGGCCCAGAGCCAGAACGAGCGCAGCCAGACCCAGAACAAGGAGAACGCGATCAAGGTCCTCAAGGCCCGCCTCCTCGAGCGGGCCCTCGAGGAGAAGGAGGTGGAGCTCCGCGAGCTCCGTGGCGAGCACGTCGAGGCCGGCTGGGGCAACCAGATCCGGAGCTACGTCCTGCACCCGTACCAGATGGTCAAGGACCTCCGGACCGAGGTCGAGACGTCGAACACGGCGGCCGTCCTCGACGGCGAGCTCGACGCGTTCATCCAGGCCGAGCTCGAGCGCGAGGCCACCGGCGGCTCCGGGGACGGCGACGGCCCCGGGCCGTCCGCGACGGTCCGGCCGCGCTGAGCCGAGGCAGCGTCGCGGTGGCTCGCGCCCACGCTCGCGCCCACGTCCCCGCGAAGGCCGGCGTCGGCCTCGAGATTCGCGCGGCGACCGCCGACGACCTGCCCGCCTGCGAGCGGGTCTGGCGCGACGGGCTCAATGACTACCTCGTCCGCCTCGGCCAGCTCGAGGTCCCCGACGACAACCCCGGCCTGCGGAGACTTCACGCCCATACCCTCGCCACCGACCCGGAGCGGTTCCGCGTCGCGACGCGCGGCGACGCGATCGTGGCCTTCGGGTCCGCGGTCCGGCGCGGCCCGCTGTGGTTCCTGTCGATGCTGTTCGTGGATCCCGACGAGCAGGCCCGCGGCCTCGGCCGGCGGCTCCTCGGCGAGCTGCTGGGGGCCGGTCGGACCGTCGCCCCGGAGGTCCTCGCCACGGCGACCGACAGCGCCCAGCCGGTCTCGAACGGCCTCTATGCGTCTCTCGGGATCGTGCCCCGGATGCCGCTCCTGAACCTCATCGGCCGGCCCCCGACCGGCTGGAGCCCGCCGCCGCTCCCGCCTGGCGTCCTCGCGACTCGGCTTCTGGGCGACGGCGAGGCGGTGCCACCCCCCGATGTCGAGGCCGAGGTCCGCGCCCTCGACCGCGAGGTCATCGGCTTCGAGCACCCCGAGGATCACGCCTTCGCCCTCCGCGAGCGGCCCGACGCGTTCGCCTATCGCGACGCCGCCGGCCGGCTGCTCGGCTACGGGTACACGTCCGCGGTCGGGCGGATCGGACCGCTCGCCGTGCGGGACCCGGAGCTGCTCGGGCCTGTTATCGCCCACCTCCTGACCGCGGTCGAGCCGCGCGGGGCGTCCGCCATCTGGCTCGGGGGCGCCGCCGGGGCGGGCATCGCGCTGGCCCTGGCGGCCGGCCTGCGGTTCGAGGACTTCCCATTGCTGCTGTGCTGGAGCCGTCCGTTCGCCGACTTCGCGCGCTACGTGCCGATCTCGCCCGGCCTGCTCTAGACCACACCGGACCGGGACCAAAGGACCACCATCGAGCCTGTCGTCGGGTCGGTTGCCGGTCCGGCGGACCGGGGTGTAGCCTCGGGTCAACACCTGGCTCCACGTCGTGCCCGCGATCGGAGTCAACCAGACGGGCCGGGCAGCGGCACGGCTCGACCGATCGGCGGAGACCAGCTTGACCCTCGCTCCGTTCCGCAACCGGCGCTCGGCCGACGCCCCCGACGGCCGGGACGGCGCACCCGCCGACGGGTCGACGGGCGACGGCACGTCGTCGTCCCTCGACTCCCGGGGTGGCACAGCTCGAGCGGCCGCCCGCCGCCGACCCGTCCTCATCCTGAACAACGTCACCAAGACGTTCCCGAACGGGCGCTCGGCCCTCCGCGAGGTCGACCTCGTGGTCCCCGAGGGCGACTTCGTGTTCCTCGTCGGCCCGTCCGGGGCCGGCAAGTCGACGCTGACGAAGCTCCTCATCCGCGACGAGCTCGCGACCGAGGGCCAGGTCATCCTCGACGGCGACGACCTCGCCCGGCTGCCGCGGCGGAAGGTGCCCCATGTCCGGCGGAAGGTCGGGATCGTCTTCCAGGACTACAAGCTCCTCCCGACAAAGACCGTCCGGGAGAACGTCGCCTTCGCGCTCGAGGTCACCGGGACGCCGCGCCGGAGGATCGGGCCGGCAGTCGATCGGGTCCTGGCCCTCGTGGGCCTCACCGCCCAGGCCGACCAGTACCCCAACCAGCTTTCCGGCGGCGAGTCCCAACGGACCGCGATCGCGCGGGCCCTCGTCCACGACCCACGGATCGTCATCGCCGATGAGCCGACCGGGAACCTCGATCCGCTCATCTCGTGGGAGATCCTCCAGCTCCTGCTGCGGATCAACGAGCTCGGCGTCACGGTCCTCATGGCCACCCACGACGCCGAGGTCGTGACCGCCCTCCGGAAGCGCGTCGTGGCCCTCGAGGAGGGTCGCGTGGTCCGCGACGAGGTCGGTGGCGGCTACCACCGGACCACGTGACGGCGGGGACGACGTGGCGGCAGGGGTGACATGGCGCCGATGACCGACCGGGGCGGCCGATGATCTCGTTCCTCGCCTTCAGCGTTCGCCGGGCCTGGCAGGGCTTCTGGCGCAACGCCGCGATGAGCCTTGCCGCGACCGCGACGATGACCCTGATGCTCCTCCTGCTCGCCGGGTTCTGGATCGTCCAGGCCGGCCTGCTGGCGGGCCTGGAGTTCGTCGAGCAGAAGGTCCAGGTCGTGGCCGACCTCAACGACGGCACCAGCCAGGCCGCCGTCCAGAGCCTGGAGGGCCACCTCCTCGCGATGCCCGAGGTCCGGGACGTGAGCTACGTCTCGAAGGACGAGGCGCTCGCCCGGTTCCGCGCGGAGCGGGTGAACCAGGGCCAGGACGATCTGACCCAGTACCTGAACGCCAACCCCCTGCCGGCCAGCCTCGAGGTCAGCCTCCGCAACGCGAGCGACTACGGCCCGGTGAGCGACCTGCTGCAGTCCGACCCGAACGTCGCGCGGGTCAAGAACATCGCCGACCTCGCCAACCGCGTCGTCACCGTGACCGACTTCCTGAGGACGGGCGGCATCGTCCTGCTCGGCATCGTCGGCGCGATCGTCCTGTTCATCATCATCAACGCCATCCGCCTGGCGGTCCTCGGCCGGGCCGAGGAGATCGAGGTCATGCGCCTCGTCGGCGCCTCGGACGCGTTCATCCGTTGGCCGTTCGTGTTCGAGGGCGCGCTCGTCGGGCTCCTCGGGGCGATCCTCACCGTGGCCATCCTGGCCGCCGTTGCCGACCCGCTGAGCAACTTCATGTACGACTTCTTCCGGATCCTGCCGATCCGGGTCGGGTCGATCTCGCGGGACGTGGCGATGCTCGTCTTCGGGACGGGCCTCGGCCTCGGCGTCCTCGGCGCCTGGGTGTCGGTCCGGACGTACCTCATCCGCTGATGACCCGCCCGGGCGCGGGCGATCCGCCGAGCGAGGCGCGGCGTAGGGGCTCTCGGGAGCGGAAGCGGTAGGCTTGCCGCCCGCGCCGGCCAAGGATCCCTGGTTCCGCGTTCACGAGGTTCCCGCGCATGCACCCGGACGAGCCAATCCCGCTGACCTCGCCGCTCGAGACGGTGGGTGAGCCGATGCACCCCGAGGCCGGCGGCGAAGCCGCGCCCGGCCCCGGCTACGTCGCGGGGCCGGCCCCGGTCCCGATGAGTGCCGGCCGTCGGCCGCTCGGCGCCCTCGTCATGGCCATGGCCATCGCGCTGGTGGCCATCCTCGGCGGTGGGTCGCTGTTCCTGTCGGGCTACGTCCTCGGCGTCCACCAGGCAGGCACGCCGGGCACGAGCGCCGCCGACCAGGCCGCATTCCAGCCGTTCTGGGACGCCTACGCCAATGTCAGCCAGCGCTTCGCGCTCGGGCCGGTCGCCCAGCCGAAGCTCGTCGAGGGCGCCATCAAGGGCCTCGTGGCGGCCCTCGGCGACCCGTATTCGACCTACCTCTCGCCCGAGGACTTCCAGAACACCCTGTCGGACATCTCCGGCCAGTTCGAGGGCATCGGCGCCGAGATCGGGACCGTGGACTCGACGGGCAAGACGGTCGACTGCACGACCTTCGGCCCGGATTGCCGGCTCGCGATCGTGAACCCCCTCGACGGGTCGCCGGCACAGGCGGCGAACCTCAAGCCCGGCGACGTCGTCACCTCGGTCGACGGGACGTCGCTCGACGGCCTGACCGTGACCCAGGCTCGGGACAAGATCCGGGGCAAGGCGGGGACCACGGTCACCCTCCACATCGTCCGCGCCGGCGTGCCGGCCTTCGACGTGACCCTGACCCGGGCCAAGATCCAGACCAAGGAAGTCATCACCAAGGACCTCGCCGGCGGCAAGGTCGGCTACATCCGCCTCGCCGGGTTCTCCGAGGCCGGGGCCGACGACTTCGTGGCGGCGGTCAAGGCCGACGTCGCGAAGGGCCAGAAGGCGCTCGTCGTCGACCTCCGCGGCAACCCCGGCGGGTTCATCGACGCCGCGGACAAGGTGGCCAGCGCGTTCATCGGCTCGGGCCCCGTGTTCTGGCAGCAGGACGTCAACGGGGTCCAGACCGCAACCGATGCGACCCCGGGCGGCCCGGCGACCGACCCGTCGATCCGGGTCGTCGTCCTCGTCGACAAGGGCAGCGCCTCGGCGAGCGAGATCGTCACGGGCGCGCTCAAGGACACCCAGCGCGCGACGATCGTCGGCGAGACGACCTTCGGCAAGGGCACCGTGCAGACCTGGATCCCGCTCGGGCAGAACGGCGACGAGGGCGGCGTCAAGCTGACGATCGCCAAGTGGCTCACGCCGAACAAGTCCTGGATCCACGGCATCGGGATCACGCCCGACGTGCCGGTGACGGTCCCGGCGAACACGCCGGTCGGCGCCGACCCGGTGCTCGACAGGGCCCTCGAGCTCCTCGCCGCGCCGGCGACGTCGCCGCTCCCGTCGACCGGGCCACCACCGTCGCTCGTTCCCGCGCCTTCGGCTCGGTCGTCGAGCCCGGGTGCCCTGCCGCCATCGACCGCACCGGTCTCCAGCTGGCTGGACTCGCTCCTGCTCGCCGCGTAGCCCGGTTGCGGGATCGGCCTCGATCGGCTACGGTTCGCCGCAATCGAAAGGAGGTGATGTGCAGTGTCAGAACACAGTCGCTGCACCACCTCGCAGGAGATGGCCGTCTAGTCGGTCACCCCTGTGGGTGGCATGCCGCACCCGAACGCCGGCCCGTCGAGGGCCGGCGTTCGTGCGTCCGCCGCTCGCCGCTGCTGTAGCCTGTCGAGCCCATGCCCGAGAAGACCGTCACCCTCAACCGGCGCGCGCGCCACGAGTTCGCCATCGACGACACGCTCGAGGCGGGCCTCGTCCTGACCGGGACGGAGATCAAGTCGATCCGAGCCGGCAAGGTCAACCTGACCGATGCCTACGCCCGCATCGAGCGCGGCGAGGCCTGGCTCGTCGGCGCCCATGTCGCGCCATGGGAGGGCGGCAACCGCTTCAACCACGAGCCGAAGCGGGACCGGAAGCTCCTGCTCCACCGCGCCCAGATCGACCAGCTGCTCGGCAAGACGAAGTCGAAGGGCCTGACGCTCGTCCCGCTGCGCCTGTACATCGACGCCCGCGGGAAGGCCAAGCTCGAGCTCGGCCTCGGGAAGGGCAAGCAGCTCCACGACCGGCGGCGCGACATCGCCGCCCGCGACGCCCGGCGGGAGCTCGAGCGCGACCTCGCGGAGGCGACCCGCCGCTGATCGGGCGGGCGGCTGGGGCTGGGTGGCTGGATGGCCGCGGCGGCGGCGGGCTCGGAGCGGGGCGGCGCCGCTACCGGAGGAGGTAGCGGCGGCTGAGCGGCACCGATCGGAGTGGCGGCATCGCCAGCGATCGGCCGTCGAGGCTCACCGACCCGTCGGTCG
>DATEZX010000148.1:0-3306 GCA_035255225.1 Candidatus Limnocylindrales bacterium | reverse complement strand
GCGAATGGCTTGGTCTTGCTGAACGATGACGTGCCGGCGATGTCGAGGTGGACCCACGGCTTCGTCCGGAACTCACGCAGGAACAGCGCGCTCTTGACGAGCCCGCCCTCGTTGTTGCGAGAGAAGTTGACGATGTCGCCGTACCAGCTGTCCATGTCGGCCCGGTACTCGTCGACGAGCGGCAGCTGCCAGTACCGTTCCCCGGCCCGTCCCGCGGCCGCCTGGACCTCGTCGACCCAGGGCTGGGGCGTCCCGAACGCGCCGGCCACGAGCTCGCCCAGGGCCCGGCCGACCGCTCCGGTGAGGGTCGCGATGTCGACGATGTGAGTCGCGCCGAGCCGCTCGGCATAGGTCATCGCGTCGCCGAGGATCAACCGACCCTCGGCATCGGTGTTGGTGATGTCGACGCGCTTGCCGTTGAGAGCCTTGACGACGTCGCCCGGCCGGGTGGAGTGCGGCCCGGGCATGTTCTCGACCGCCGGGGCGACGGCGAGGAGGGGCGTCTCCGGGGACAGGCGCTTGACCGTGACCAGGGCGGCGATGACCGTCGCCGCGCCGGTCTTGTCCATCTTCATCTCATCCATCCGGTCGCCCGGCTTGAGGGAGATGCCGCCCGAGTCAAAGCAGACGCCCTTGCCGACCAGCGCGAGGTGCCGGTCGAGCCTGTCGCGGGCGCCTTCCTTGCCGGACCGCATGACGATCATCCGGGGCGGGTTGTCGCTGCCCCGGCCGACGGCCATGAACAGGCCCATGCCCATCTGGGTCGCCTTGTCCGGGCCGATGACGTCGATCCACAGCCCGTGCTGCTTCGCCAGGCCGTAGGCCTCCTCGGCCAGGACCTCGGGGCTGACGTCGTTGGAGGCGCGGTTTGACAGGGTCCGGGCGATGTTGGCGCCCTCGCCGACGATCCGGCCGCGCTCCGCGGCGGCGGCGATGCTCGGGTCGGTTCCGGCGGCGTCGCCGGCGACGAGCACCAGCTCGTCGAGCTCCGGCGGCGAGGTCGGCTCGTCGCGGTAGATGGCCTGGGGGTCGTAGCTGCCCTCGACGACGCCGCGTGCGACCAGCTCGGCCGCGGCCGCCAAGCCGCCCTCGAGTGGCGCCAGCGGGTCGAGCCAGAACGCGAGGACCTTGACCGATCGGCCGCTCAGGCGGCGCTCCGCCGTGGCCGCGACCTTGACCACCGTCTCGCGGTCGAGGGTCGCCGCCTCGCCTGCCCGGACCGCCATGAGATGCGCGGCCCGGGACCCATCGCCGCCGACGGTTCCGCCGCCCGCGAGGACCGTCGAGAACCGCTTCGTCGACAGCTCGCCGAACTCGACGAGCGCGCCGAGGTGGCCACCGGTCCGCCGGTCCAGCTCGGCGGCCGGGCCCGCGAGGCTGGTCTCGTCGAGGACCGGGACGACGAGGACGTCGGCCGGGACCTGCCACGGCCGATCGGTGACGACGCGGATCTTCACGGGCCTCACGAGCCTCCGGGCGCAAGTCGATGGCGATGTCGTGACGGTTGCGGGCGCCGGGCGAGTGTATCCGCCGGGCCTCATCCGTCGGGTCGCGCGTCGTCGTGCGACCGGCCGCGCCGCAGCAACCGCGGTTGGGGGTCAGCCCGGCTGGGGGCTCGCCTGCACCTGGGCGATCGCGGCATCGATCTGGCCGCGAGCGAACTCGATCGCCAGGACCGCGTCGTTCAACCCGCCCTGCGAGACCTGGGCGATGATGACCACGATCTCGCGGTTGTCGCTCGGCAGCTGGTTGAGGGCCGCGACCTGCTCGCGGTAGGCGGCATCGACGTCGACGTTGCGGACGCCGCCCGACTTCTTGAGGGCCTCGTAAAGGGCCAGCAGCGCGTTGTCGTAGCGGAGATGGCGGGCGAGCCAGTCGTCGAGGATCGTCGTCTGGTCCGGCTGGACGAAGCTCTTCCGCATCGCCGTGATCTGGTCGATGAGCGCCAGGGCGGCGTTGCACAGCGTGATGGCCTTGTCGTACTGGGCCTTGACGCCCGCGGCGGCGGCGCTCGCGAGCGTCGAGTCGTGGCTCCGGATCGCGACGATGAGCGATGCCGCGTCCGTGCTCCGGGCCGCGACCCGGGTCCATTCGTCGGATAGCGCCCCGACCGTGGCGAGCGCCGCGGCCAGCCCGGCTCGCTGGACCAGGATCCCGTTCGAGTAGCGCGCCGTGTCGGACGGCTGCCCTCCCGGCAGGCCGGCCATCGTCGCTCGCAGCTGGGTGACCGTGGCGTCGATCGCGGAAGCCCGGTCGGCGCCGCGAGCGAGGACCGTGGTCAGGCCGGTCGCGTCACCCGACGAGACGGCGATGAGCGCTGCCTTCGCGTCGGCGTCCAGGTCGTCGACGAGCGACCCGATGCCCTGGAGCCGGCTCGACACGTCAGCGAGGCGGGCTCCGAGCGCCTGGTCGGCGGTCCAGGTCAGCTCCGCCCGCCGGGCATCGCCGGGCGGATGGGTGAGCTGGCCGACGAGCCCCGCGCCGCCGAACGCCAGGACGACGGCCAGGACCGCCAGGAGGAACGAGCGGACCATTCGATCTCGATCGTAGCATCGGGTCGTGACCGCTCCGGAACCCCTGGCGGGCCCCACGCGCGAGTGGATCGCCGCGATGCCGAAGGCCGAGGTGCACCTCCACCTCGACGGCTCGCTGCGGCCCGACACGGCCCTCGAGCTGGCCCGCTCTCGCCGGATCGAGGCGCCGCGGACGCTGGCCGGGATGCGCGGCCAGCTCATCGCACCGGCGCGCTGTGTCGACCAGGCTGAGCTGCTGCGGGCCTTCGAGCTGCCGATCGCGCTCATGCAGGACGCGGAGGCGCTCGAGCGGATCGCCGCGGAGCTCGTCGAGGCCAAGGCCGGCGACCGCGCCCGCTACGTGGAGATCCGGTGGGGTCCCCTGCTCCACACCCGTCGCGGCCTGGCCCTGACCGACGGGATCGCGGCCGTCGTCCGGGGCGCCCACCGGGCGAGCGCGCGGACGGGCGTCACGGTGCGCCTCATCTGCACGGCGCTCCGGTCGCACGACCCAGCCGACAACGTCCGGCTGGCCGAGACGGCGGCGCGCTTCCGCGACGACGGCTTGACGGGCTGGGACCTCGCGGGCCCGGAGGCGGCCTTCCCGGATCCCGCGCTCCATGGCCGGGCCTTCGAGATCGCTCGAGCCGGCGGGTTGCGGATCACGATTCACGCCGGCGAATGGGGCGGCGCGGCCCAGGTCCGCCGGGCGCTGTCGATGGCCCCCGAGCGGATCGCCCACGGAGCCGGCGCCGTCGACGATCAGTCGCTCATGGCCGAGCTCACCGCCCGC
>DATEZX010000147.1:0-5727 GCA_035255225.1 Candidatus Limnocylindrales bacterium | reverse complement strand
GCTCCGAGGAGGCGCAGGCCGCCTCGGCCGCCGGGGCGTTCGTCGTCTACACCCAGGACTGGCACCCGGCGTCGACGCCGCACTTCGCGAAGGACGGCGGCATCTGGCCGGTCCACTGCGTCGGCGGCACGTGGGGCGCCGAGCTCCACCCGGCGCTGGCGGTTCTCGGGCCGAGCGTGAAGAAGGGCTCCAACGGCGAGGACGGCTACTCCGGCTTCACGATGCGCGACCCGGTCTCCGGCGCGACGACGCCGACCGAGCTGGAGGGCCTCCTCCGCGAGCGTCGCATCGGGCGGGTCGTGGTCTGCGGCCTGGCGACCGATTACTGCGTCAACGCCACGGCCCTCGACGCCCGGCGGCTGGGGTTCGGGACCGAGGTCCTCCAGGACGCGGTCGCCGCCGTGAACCTCGAGCCGGGCGACGGGGACCGGGCCATCGCGGCAATGGCCGATGCCGGCTGCACGTTCGTCGCGCCGACCCGGTCGAACCGCGCGGCTGCGTCGGGACCCGCCGGCGGGTGAAGCTCCACCTCGTCGACGCCACGTACGAGCTGTTCCGGGCCCACTACGCACCGCGCCCACCCGTCCTGGGGCGCGATGGCATCGTCCTGTCCGGCGTGGCCGGGGTCGTCGAGCAGCTGCTGTTCCTGCTCCGCGAAGAGGGCGCGACCCATGTCGGCTGCGCCACCGACCACGTCATCGAGTCGTTCCGGAACGACCTCTGGCCCGGCTACAAGTCGTCGGCCGGGATGCCGCCCGAGCTCATCGCCCAGTTCCCGATCGTCGAGGACGCGATCCGGGCGCTCGGCCTCGTCGTCTGGCCGATGGTCGAGTTCGAGGCGGACGATGCGATCGCCGCGGCCTGTATCCGCTTTCGCGAGCAGCCCGGGGTCGAGCAGGTCCTCGTCTGCACGCCCGACAAGGACATGGCCCAGCTCGTCGACGACGCCCGCGTCGTGCTCCTCGATCGGCGACGGCGGATCGTGTACGACGAGGCCGCGGTCATCGAGAAGTGGGGCGTCCGGCCGGCGTCGATCCCCGACTGGCTCGCCCTCGTCGGCGATACGGCCGACGGGTTCCCGGGGCTGCCGGGCTGGGGCGCGAAGTCGGCGGCCGCGCTGCTCTTCCGGTATGGCTCACTCGAGGAGATCCCGGCCCGCGCATCCGAGTGGCAGGTTTCGAGCCTGCGCGGCGCTCCGGTCCTCGCCGCGACGCTGCGCGACCACTGGCAGGAGGTCCAGCTCTTCCGCTCGCTCGCCCGCCTGCGCATCGACACCGACGGCGTCGCCATCCCCCAGCGCTCGGTGGCAGAGCTCCAATGGCGCGGCGCGCCGCGAGCGGAGTGGCAGGCGTTCTGCGGGCGGTGGGGCCTCGAGCGCCTCAGGGACCGACCGCACCGCTGGCAGGCTTGATCGACCGACCATGCCGAGTCCGGGCGAGCGCATCGACGAGCTCATCGCCACCACCCCGGACTGGCGCGGCCAGACCTTCGCTCGACTGCGCCGGATCATCCGCGATGCCGACCCCGAGGCGACCGAGGGCTGGAAGTGGGTCACCGCGCGGCGACCGGGCACGCCGCTCTGGGAGCACGGCGGCATCGTCTGCCACGTCAACATCCTCAAGGAGCGGGTGCGCCTGACGATGCACCAGGGCGCCGACCTCCCGGACCCGCGTCACCTGTTCAACGCCAGCCTCGAGGGCAACCGGCGACGGGGAATCGACTTCTACGAGGGCGACGAGATCGACGAGCGCGCCCTGGAGGCGCTGATCCGGGCCGGCGTGGCCCACCGGCTGGCCAAGGCAGAACCGGCCGGGAAGCCGAGGAAGCGCGCCAGGCCGTAGGCCTCGCCGCGACCCGCGCGGCCGCGGCTAGCCGCCGCTCACCAGCCGGAGCAGCTCGGCGTGGTGTCGCGACGGCGCCGCGAGGAGCCCGATGCTCTTCGGGCCGCGCGACACGTCGAACCACGGCCCGCCGGAGAGGTCCGTGACCATGGCGCCGGCGGTCTCGGCGATCAACCCCGCGGCGGCGATGTCCCAGCTCGACAGGCCACCCTGCTGGACCATCGCGTCGAACCGGCCGTTCGCGACATAGGCCAGCGCCAGCGCGGCCGAGCCCATCGACCGCGAGACCCGGACCGCGCGCCGCACGGCTCGCGCCCGCGACGCCACCGAGCGTCCGGACAGGGCCATCGACACGACCAGGTCCGACAGGCGGTCCTTCGTCGACGGCCGGACCTCGCGTCCGTTCACTGTCGCCCGTCCGCCGGCAGTCGCGGCGAATGTCTCGTTACGGGTCGGGTCGTGGATGACGCCGACGACCGGCCGGCCCGCCTCGACCAGGGCTATCGAGACGCAGAAGAACGGGATGCCGTTGGCGTAGTTGATCGTCCCGTCGAGCGGATCGACGATCCAGGCCCGCCCGACGCCCGAAGTCGGCTCGTGTCCGGCCCGAGCCTGCCGGCCGCCCGTCTCCTCCGCCAGGACGCCATCGTCGGGGAAGGCCGCCCGGATCGCGTCGAGGACGAGTGACTCGGTCAGGTGGTCGACCTCGGTCACGACGTCCTTCGGGGACTTGAGATCGACTCGTTCGACGTGCTCGTAGCGCTCCATCTGGAGCGCACCGGCCCGGGCCGCGACCCCGAGCGCGAAGGACAGCTCCGCGGCGCGATCGCCTGGACGAAAGGCCAGCCCGTCTGGCACCGGCACGGTCGCCACGGCTACGGCGACTGGCAGTCGACGACGAGCCCGACAGGGACGGTTCCGAGCCTCGTGACGACGGCCGTGAACCGGGCGTCCCCGCCGGCCGGAACGGTCGGCGACGCGACCAGGTCACCGAGCTGGCCCGCCGGACGCGTGTCCGGGACGATCCGGCACGTCGTGGCGCCGGCCTTCTCGCCGGCGTTGTGGACGCTGAGCGTGACCGCCAGCCCACCCGGCGCCGTCGCGACGTCGAGGACCGCCCCGGTGAACGGGCCCGTCCCGGCCAGGACCGCGCGACCGACCACGGCCAGGACGACGACGAAGGCGATGATCCCGAGGGCCGCGATGCCGTGGACCTGGGTGGCCGACGGCTGGGCGAGCTCGAGCGGGTTGCAGGCCTCGCACAGCGCCTTGTCGACCGCCACGCCCGGCCGGCCGCAGCGGATGCAGGCGTGGGTCGGCTCGGCGGCGGGTGGCGACGCCGGGAGCGGCGGTGGCGGGGCGACCGCGGCGCTCGCGAGGGGAGCGACCGGCTGGGACGGCTGGGTCATCGGGTCGATGGTGCCACGAGATGGGGCTACCAGCGCCCGGCGGCTCCGACGAGGGCGTCGATGTCTGCGGCCGTGCGGGCGGTGACGACGACCTCGTCGACGCCGGCGGCGTGCCAGCGCGCCCACTCCTCGGCCGGCGCCTCGACCCACGGGCTGCCGTCGAGGGCGTTCTGGCCGGTCCGCCCGCCGCCGAACCCGAGGACGAGGCGCAACTCCGAGCGGCGCCGGCCGGCCGCCTCGATGGCCTCCAGCCACGCCCTGCCGTACCGATCGAAGTCCGGGTGCTCGGCCGCCCAGCCGTCGCCGATCCTCGCGGCGAGCCGGACGCCGGCTGGAGATCCGGCACCGATCAGGATCCGCGGGGCGGGCTCGACGGGCGGCCGCGCGACGGCCCCCGCGAGCGGGTAGAACGGGCTCGGCCGGGTGATCGTCTCGCCCGTCCACAGCGCGCGGATCACGGCCACGGCCTCCTCGAGCCGGGCGACGCGCTCGGCCACGGGCGGGAAGTCCACGCCGTAGGCCCGGTGCTCGCCCTCGAAGCCGCCGATCCCGATGCCGAGGCTGAACCGGCCCCGGCTCGCCGCCTGGAGCGTCCCCGCCATCCGAGCGATGAGCGTCGGGTGGCGGCGCATGACGTTGGTGATGAAGGTCCCGAGCCCGATGCGCCGCGTCGCGCCGGCCGCGGCGGCCAGGATGGTCCATTGCTCCAGGACCGGCACCGACCGGTCGACCCGGCCCATGACGTGGTCCCAGGCCCAGACGCCACGGTACCCGGCGACCTCGAGCCGGCGGGCGCTGTCGAGCCACCAGTCCGCCGTGGCGCCGATCGTGCCGATGGCGACGCCGATCGGCGGCCGCCCGCGCGAATCGGCGTGGTCGCCGGACCCCGTGGGGTCGCTGGCCATCCGCGCCCGCCCGCCGCTCGCCCGCTGCTCGGCGGCTAGAGCCCGGTCTCGAAGAGCCGGACGTCCTCGACCGAGATGACGTGGCCGTCGCCCCGGGTCGGGCCGAGCGCAGCCCGCGCGCCGAGCGAGTCGAGGTCAGCCGGCAGCCGCCCGATCAGGTCGAGCACGACCTGCTGGATCCGCTCGGCGTTCTGGGCGAAGACCTCGAGGACGGTTCGCGCGTCGACCGCCTCGGTGCCCTCGTGGACCCCGGCGTCGTAGTCGGTGATGAGGGCGATGTTGACGACCGCCATCCCGAGCTCCCGGCACAGCCAGGCCTCCGGGTAGCCCGTCATCCCGATGACCTCCCAGCCCGCATCGGTGAACCACCTCGACTCGGCCCGGGTCGAGAAGCGCGGGCCCTCGATGACGACCATCGTCCCCTGTTCGTGGACGTCGATTCCGTGGTCCCGGATCGTCTCGATCGCCAGCCCGCGCAGGACCGGGTCGTAGGTCTCGGCCGAGGACAGGTGGGTCACGATCGGGCCGTCGTAGAACGTATGGGCTCGTGTCCGGGTCCGGTCCACGAACTGGTCGCAGACCACGAAGTCGCCGGGCCGGACGTGGAGCTGGAGGGACCCCGCGGCGCAGGGCGAGATGACCGCCTTGACCCCGAGGGACCGCATCGCCCAGACATTCGCCCGGTAGTTGATCCGATGCGGCGGGATGGTATGGCGCCGGCCATGACGCGGCAGGAACGCGACTCCGCGCCCGGCGACGGTGGCGAGGAAGAAGCTGTCCGACGGCGGGCCGTACGGCGTGTCGACCTTGATCTCCCGCACGTCGTCGAGCAGGGAGTAGAAGCCCGATCCCCCGAAAACGCCGATCTCCGCCACGTCCGCCATGCGCGCAGCCTCCGCCACAGCGCCGATCGGCGCGGCGCGATTCTAGACGCCTCGGCAGCGAGCGCCGGGGGGCGCCGGGCGCCGGGCGCGGAGTGGGCTAGGATGGCCGCGCGTCCCGTGGGAGGTATTCACCGATGACCGACGCCAGTGGTGGCCAGCCGCAGCGCGACCGTGGCGACCAGTTCCAGGAGCGGATGGAGGCCTTCGGGCGCGAAGCCCAGGCCGCCGGCGAGCGACTCGGCCGCGAGGCCCAGGCGGCCGGCGATCGCCTGTCCCGCGATCCCGAGCTGGTGTCAGCCGGGACCTGGCTGACGCGCCTCATCGGCCTGGGATTCATCGCCGTCGGGCTGTGGTTCTTCGGCGAGGTCTCGTTGGGCCTCGACCTCCCGGCGTTGGACTGGAACCTCCTGTGGCCCGCGCTGCTCATCGTCGTCGGAGGCCTCGTCCTGCTGAGCGCGGCGATGCGCCGGCGATGAACGAGACCCGCAGCGCCGTGGTCTCCGACCGGCTCGCCCTGGCGGACTGGCGGCGCCGGATCTCGGACCTCTACGCGGAGGTCCGGCACGTGGCCGCCGCCGACCCGCCGGGGGCCTGGGCGCTGTGGCGGACGACGCGCGAGGCGCTCTTCCGCGAGCACCCCGAGTCGCCGGTCCCGAGCTCGCTGCGAGCGTCCTTCCGGGCCCGCCAC
>DATEZX010000146.1:0-9217 GCA_035255225.1 Candidatus Limnocylindrales bacterium | reverse complement strand
ATGGGAGAGACCAAGATGACTCGCACGAGGCTCGGGCTGGCGCTCGCAGCCGTCGCCCTGGTCGTCGGCGCGTGCGCGCCGGCGGCCGCCGCCCCGAAGTGGACCTTCTCACCAGCCGACGCACAGCCGGCGGGCCAGCCCGCGGCAACCGCTCCGTCGAGCGGTGGCGACGTCCTCGGCGTCATCGATGTCAAGGCCGCCGACCTGTCCTTCGACCCGACGGCGATCACGGTCGCGAAGGCCGGGGCCTACCAGGTCCAGCTGACGAACGCCGGCGCCATCCAGCACAACATCACCTTCGCCGACGGGGCCACGGCCACGGCGGACCCTGGCAAGACGGCCTCGGTCGTCGTCAACGTCCCGGCCGCGGGCCTGATGTTCAGCTGCTCGGTGCCGGGCCACGCCGCCGCGGGCATGGAGGGCATGATCACCGTCTCCGACACGGCCGCGGCGACGACCTCGCCGGCGAGCGGCGGTGCCTCGACCGGCTCCGCCACGCCGTCGGCTGACCCGAACGCGCCGGCCTACGTCCTCCGCGACGCGACGGCCCCGCCGGTCATGAGCGGGACGGTCCACGACGTCGACTTCCCGATCATCGAGAAGGACATCACGGTCGCGAAGGGCTTCGTCGTCCATGCCTGGACGTTCGGGGGCACGGTGCCGGGCCCGACCCTCCGCGTCCATCTCGGTGACACCGTCCGCGTCCACCTCACGAACCAGACGCAGATGAGCCACTCGATCGACTTCCACGCCAGCCAGACGGCCATGAACGACCAGATGGTCGAGATCAAGCCCGGTGCGACCTTCACCTACACCTTCACGGCCGACTATGCCGGCGTCTGGATGTACCACTGCGGGACGGCGCCGGCCCTCGAGCACATCGCCAACGGGATGTTCGGGATGGTCATCGTCGAGCCCAAGGGTGGCCTGCCGAAGGTCGACAACGAGTTCGCGTTCGTCCAGAGCGAGTGGTACCTCGGTGGCCAGGGCCAGATCGCCGACTACACCAAGGCGTCGTCGGGCGCACCTGCCCCTGACCTCGTGGTCTTCAACGGGGTCGCGAACCAGTACAAGGACAACCCGGTCATGGTCACGACCAAGGGCCGGGTCCGCGTCTTCGTCCTCGATGCCGGGCCGAACATCGACAGCTCGTTCCACGTCGTCGGCACGATCTTCGACCAGGTCATCAAGGAGGGCATCGAGCTGTCGCGGGGCAACGCCGGCGGCTGGGGCTCCCAGGCCGTCGACCTCTCGCCGGCCCAGGGCGCGATCATCGAGTTCAGCCCCCTGGAAGACGGGATGTACCCGTTCGTCACCCACGCCTTCAACTTCGTCACCCGCGGCGCCATCGGGGTCTTCATGGCCGGCGACGGCAATCCCAAGAACTAGCCGCTCGTTCCAGAGGCTGGGCCGTCGCGGCCGACCACTTCGAACCTCCCCGCGCGCAGGTCTCTCCCACCTGCTGCCCGACGCCCGTCCGGTCCCCCGGGCGGGCGTCGGGGTGTCCAGGGCCCGGCCCCAGGCAGGCGTCGACACCGGCCGCCGACCCGGCGGCCCGGCTCGTCCGATGATCTGGGTCTGATGCCCGAACGCCCCGCTCGCCGGGTCCTCGCCGTCATCGATCCCGATCCGGCCGGCCGTGGCCCGGATCGCGGCTTCGACCGCCGGCTGACCGTCGCGGGCCTCGGGGCCGCGACCGCGTTCCTGGCCGGAGGGCTGGCCTCGCTCGCCCTGCCACCGGCGCTGCGCCTCGGGACCTGGCTCCCGCTGCACCTGGTCCTGGCGGGCGGGGCCGGGACGGCGATCGCCGCGATGCTGCCATTCTTCAGCGCGGCGTTGACGGTGGCCCCGCCGGCGCCACCTCGGCTGCGGGTGGCCGCCATCCTGGCGACCGCGCTCGGCGCCCTGATGGCAGCGGTGGGCCGAGCCCTCTCCGGTCCCGGCTCCGACCCGCTTGCGGCGGCCGGGGCCGGGGTCTTCGTCATCGGCGCCTTCGTCGTCCTGCTCGCGACGCTGGTCGCGCTTCGCGGCGCGACCGGACCCCGACGCCCGGCGACGGAGGTCGCGTACATCGTCGGCCTCGTCGAGGTCGTCATCGGCGTCGCCCTCGCGGCGCTGTTCCTGGCCGGCAGTCCGCAGGTCGCGGCGCAGTGGGCTGCCCTGAAGCCGGCCCACGCCTGGTTGAACCTGTTCGGCTTCGTGGCCATCGTGGTGGCCGGCACGCTCGCCCACTTCGCCCCGACGGTCGCCGGAGCGCGGATCGGCCGCCGACGTTGGGCGGCGCTTGCGGTCGCCGGGCTCGGCGCCGGGGCGCCGGTCGTGGCCCTCGGCTACGGCACGGGCGCGGACCTCGTCGCTCGCCTCGGAGCCGCCCTCGAGGTGCTCGGCGCGCTGGCCCTCGCGGCCCATGGCTGGCAGGCCCACCGCGCCCGGTTCGCGTGGACCACTGACCACGCGTGGCATGCGTTCACCTCGGGCTCGCTGCTCGCCGCCCCGGCGTGGCTGGTCGTCGCGACGGCCGTGGCCGCCGTGCGCATCGGTGAAGCCGGTGCCGATCCCTCGGGCTGGCAGGTCGACGGCCTCCTCGCCCCGCTCATCGGCGGGTTCGTGGTGCAGGCCCTCCTCGGCGCGCTGAGCCATCTCCTCCCGGCGATCGGGCCGGGCAGCCCGGAGCGCCATGCGATCCAGCGACGGATCCTCGGCCGGGACGGCCGCCTCCGGCTCGGCGCCTGGAACGTCGGCGTCGCCCTCGCCACGTCGGGGGTGCTCAGCGGGCTCGACGGGCTGGCGGACGCCGGTCTCGCGATCCTCGTCGCCACGTTCGGGGCAACGCTGATCCTGCTCGGCACCTGCCTCGCGGGGCGCCGATGAGGCGCGCCGCGTGCAGACCCGGGCCAGTGCTATGACTCGGGCGTGACCGCCACCGGCCGACCCTCCTGGACCTCGAGGACGGCCCGCTCGCCGAGCGGCTTCGCAAGGTGGAGCACCGCGGTTCGCAAGGCCCCAACAGCCGCGCACCCGGCGGGCGTCAGATTCCGTTGGACGAGCACGATGGCCACCACCGCAAGATCGGACTCGACGGCCCGGCCGGTGTAGTCCTCGCCGCAGGGCTCGCTCGCCGGGTTCGGCGCGCCGACGAACGACACCGTCAGCGTGAGGCCGTCCGAGGACAGGGCCGCCCTGTCGACCGAGATCCCCACCGGCGCGTGCTCGGGATCCCAGGGCGGGATCGACGGCGCGACCCGGCTGGCGATCGCGACCCGCGTGATCTGGACGGCCGACCCCTCGATCGTGAAGGCCCACACTGGGACGGTCGCCTGGCCGCGACTCGTCTCGAAGGCGCCGCTCGTGAGCCGCGCGCCGGTGACCCGGATCGGGCGGCACTCGGAACACGGCTGGGCGCCGCCCGTCCGGATGTCCTCGAGGGCCTGCGCCGCGGAGATGAGCGGCAGGGTCGCCGTGGTCCCGTTCGGCCATCGGACCTGGCCGTCAGGCGGGACTTCGGCCGACAGCGCGGTCGCGGCCTCGACCGCACCGGACATCAGCGCCAGCTTGTTGTCGCCGTTGGCCGCCTCCCAGTCCCCGATCTGGCCGGTCAGCTCGCCGACCGGGACGAATGCCGCGCCCCCGGATCCGGCGACGGCATCGGCCCACCGAGCGAGAGCCGCTTCGGCCTGGGCCTGGAGGCGAGGCGCGTTCGGGTCCCCGCCGACGATGGCGCAGCCGACCAAGACGGCTACCAGTCCAACGGAGCCCAGCGCCGCCGGGACACGGCGACGCATCACGGGCAACCCCGCATGCGGCCGAGGTTCGGCGCGCGTCGCGGCGTGGTCAAGGGTCCTTCGTCAGGACCGGCCGGCTCGGGCGTTCGCCCGCCGGAGTCAGCTCGTGCCGGGCTCCTCGATGACGGTCGGGTTGCCGCGGAGCCACACCACCAGGGCGATCAGGAACCGCAGGATCAGCGACAGGCCATAGCTCGTGCACCACACGCAGACCGCGCCGATGACGAAGACCTGGAGGTACAGGAAGTAGATCTCGAAGATCACGCCGGCCAGCGACAGGCCGTAGTGGGCCAGCAGCAGGACGTACAGGTTCGTCCGCCACCACGTGATCGCCAGGGTCAGCAGCACCAGCGACAGGCACACGCCGTAGACCGCGACCGGCACGCCGTTGATCCGGCTGTAGGAGCTCGTGGCGACGGTCTCGCAGCCGTGGATCGGGCCGCACTGGGGGATCCCGCCCTGCAGCTCGACGATCGAGAGATAGCTCGCGATGGCCAGGCCGACGACGTCGAGGACGGCGAGGATGAGGCCGGGGTGGAGGCCCAGGATCGGCTGGACGGCGACCCGCCGGCGGATCACGAGGGCGCGACCGAGGGCGGGGCCGAGGCCGGCGCCGTCGGCTCGGCCGATGGCGCGGTTGAGCCCGACGCCGCCGGTGAGCCGGACGGCGCCACGGTCGGGGTGGCCTGCGCAGCGAGCTGGAGGATCACGCTCTTCAGCTGACTGTACGACGGGACGCCCGGGATGACCTGGCCGCCCAGGACGAGCGTCGGGGTGGACGAGATCCCCGCCTTCTGGGCGGCGGTCGTCGCGTCCTTGATGGGCTGGCGGATGTCGCTGCGGGCCTGGCAGGCGTGGAAGGCCGTCAGGTCGAGGCCGGCGGCCGTCGCCACGCGGTCGATGTACGCGGCGTTGTGGTCGCCGACGTTCTCGCCGCCCTGGTTCCAGAACACGAGGTCGTGGTAGTCCCAGTACTTGTTCTGCTGGGCGGCGCAGTAGGCGCCGGCCGCAAGCTCCAGGGACTCGGTGCTGCCCGGCTTGTGGGGATCGATGATGTCGATATCGGTCGTCTCGATCCGGAGCAGGCCCGGCTGCACGAGCTCACGCAGGAGCTGTGGCAATTCCGTGGTGACGAACGTCTTGCAGGCCGGACACTGGAAGTCCGAGTAGACCTGCATGACCACCGGTGCGGTCGGTGACCCGACCGAGGCGCCGTTGACCGTGAGGCCCGTGTAGGACGTCTCGGGCAGGGTCAGCGCGCTCGAGCCGCCGAAGAGCTTGGAGCCGCCGGCCACGACGATGATGACCAGCCCGATGACGAGCGCGCCGATCGAGGTCAGGGCGAGCGGCGACTGCCAGGCCGGGCGTTGCGACGGCGCGCGCCGGACGATCTTCTTGCGGGCGGGCGACGGCCCGTCGAGGCGGGCCTGGGCGCGGCGCTCGCGGCGAGTCGTCGGCTTGGAGGGGGATCGGGACATCAGGTGGACCTCGCAAGGCGTGCGGGACGACGGCGCCGGGCGAAGCCGCGGCAGCGCCAGCATCCGATCACGGCCGTGCGAGCCACAGGGCCGAAGGTCCCGCGAGCGACGGGACCAACGAGCGCCCCGCGCCCGGACGATCGTCCGGGCCGCCGGCTGAAACCTCGGCGGCACCGTTCGCCTCTACGGAGCATCGGGACCTCCTCGACGAGGCCGCCATGACCGCTTCCCAGCCCGTCGCCGCTCCCCGGGGAGTTGCCGCCCCCCACGGAAGTGCCGCTCCCCCGCGCGGTGATCCGAACCGGCCACCCGCGCCCGCCCGGGCGCCGGCAGGCGGAGGTCGGCTGAGTGGCGGCACCCTCGTCGCGATCGGGGCTCTCGCCGGCATCCTGATCGTCGTCGCGACCGACCAGGTGCTGCCCGGCTCGTCCGATCACCAGGCCCAGCTGCGCGGCTGGCTCGCCGCCCGCGCGGCGGGCTTCATGAGCCTGATCCTGCTGACCTTCCAGGTCGTCGTCGGCCTCATCCTGAGCCACCCGACGAACAAGTCGACGTGGAAGCTCTCGAAGCGCCTCTTCCCGTGGCACGAGCACGCCTGGGTCTTCACGATCGCCTTCGGCGCCGTCCACGTCGTGTCGATCCTCGTCGACCGGTTCGCCAACGTCGGCCTTCTCGGGACCCTGGTCCCGGGGCTGTCCGAGTACCGCACCTGGCCGGTCGCGCTCGGCACGCTCGCGATGTACGCGCTCCTGGTCACCGGGCTGACCGCCCGGGTCACCCGGCTGCTGCCGAGCGGCTGGTGGCTGAAGCTCCACCGGCTCAGCCTGGTCGTCCTGGCGCTCGCCTGGGCGCACGGGATCCTCAGCGGCACCGACACCCCGGCCGCCGGCGGGATCTACGGCGCGACCTTCGCCGCGGTCCTCGCGGCCGCCGCGTATCGCTACTGGGTCGTCCGCTCGGCGCGGCCGACGTTCGCCTCGTCGCTCCCGGAGGGCCAGCCATGACCGCCAAGCCGCACGTCCGCCGCCCGATCGTCATCCTCGGCGTCCTGCTGACGCTGCTCGCCGCCGCGGCGACCGTGCGCGCCGCGTCGCTGTGGGTCGCGTCCTCCGCGTCGCTGTCGACGGCCCCGGCGTCGATCACCTCGATCCAGGGGGGCCTGGCTGCCGAGCAGGCTCGGTCGGCCAACCTCCAGAGCCAGCTCGATGTCCTGGAACGCTCGAGCCACGAGCTCCAGGCGGCCCTCGATGCCGCGAACAACCAGGTCACGACGGACCAGGCTACGGCCGCAAACCTGGAGGCCAGCCTGACCGCCGCCCAAACGAAGCTGGCGAAGCTCGAGGCCGGGCTCAAGCCCGGGTCCACGACGACGACGCAGGCCTCCGGCGGTGGGACGACGACCCCGGCCTACCACGACGATGGTGGCGGCGTCGATGACTGACCATCCGGCCGCGCCCGCGCCGGGAGCCGCACCGAGCCGGCCCGCCGCGCCGCGGCCCCGCCTCTCGGCCCCGCGGATCCCTGCCCACATCGGCGTCCTCCTCGGTGCCTCGACGGCCGCCTACGCGGTCACCCTCGCCGGGATCACCGGCCTCCAGGCCACGAGCGAGGCGGACCTCGCCGCTGAGCGCGCGCCCGCGGTCGCGGGCGTCCAGGACCTCGGCGCGAAGAACCAGGAGCTCGGCAACGCGCTCGCGGCGGCCGGCCTGCACTACGACAGCCTGACTCGGGCCTACGCCGCCGCGGGCGGCCGGCTGGCCGACCTCGAGGCCGCGCTCGCCGATCTCGTGACGAGCGTCCAGGCGATCGACGGGGTCAGCCGCTCCATGCCGGCCAGCATTCCGCTCCCGAAGGTGAGCCGCGTGTCGGTCGGCGGGGCGCCCGCGACAAGCTCGACGACCGGCGCCTCCGGCGTCCCGTAGCCTCCGCCTCGACCAGCGCGAATGACGATCGCGCCAGCGACGCGACATCACGCCCCACAGCCCGTGCCGGAGGCCGACGGCCCGCCGCCGGTGGCCCGGCGCGAGGCACGGGCCATGGGATCGCCGCTCCGGCTGCAGGTCGCGGGCGAGACGCCGGCGAGCACGGTGGACGCGGTCTGGGCGGCCGTCCTCGACGAGTTCGAGGCCGTCGAAGACGTCCTCTCGCGGTTCCGCGCGACGAGCGAGATCCACCTCCTCCGGACGGTCGGCGGCCACGCGACCGAGCCCTCGCGCCGCCTCGTCGCCGCGCTCACGGCGGCCGACCGGGCCCGCCGCGTGACCGAGGGTCGGTTCGATCCCCGGGTCCTCCACGACCTCGAGCGCCTCGGCTCCAGGCCGATCGAGCTCCCCTCCGCCGTCGAGACCGGCCCGACCGCGAGCGCGCGGCCCGATCCCGCGGCGCCGATCCTCCGGCGCGCCGGTCGGCGCGGCCTCGTCGAGGTCCCGAGCCCGGTCGACTTCGGCGGGATCGGCAAGGGCCTGGCGCTCCGCTGGGCGGCTCGGCGAGCGGCGGCCGGGCTCGGCGACCGGCCGTTCCTGCTCGAGGCCGGCGGCGACATCGTCGGGCACGGGGCGCCGGCGTCCCATGGGTGGCGCGTCGGCATCGAGGACCCGCGACCCGCCGCGGCCTCGGGGGCGCGGGCCGCCGGAGCGGCAGAGGCGAGCCCAGCCTTGGCCAGCGAGGCGGGACCGGTCGTCGTCGCCGAGCTGCCACTTGCCGGCGGCGCCGTCGCGACGTCCTCGATCCGCCTCGCCCACTGGCGCGCCCCGAACGGCCGGCTCGTGCACCACCTGATCGACCCGCGCACGGGCGAGCCGGGCGGCGAGGGACTCCTGGCGGTGACGGTCGCAGGACCCGATCCTGCCTGGGCGGAGGTCTGGTCGAAGGGCCTCTTCCTAGAGGGTCGCGCGCGGATCGCCGGCCTCGCCCGAGCGCGTGGCCTCGCGGCGTGGTGGGTGACCGTCGACGGCGAGGTCGAGATGACCCCGGCCGCGCGGCTCCGGACGATCTGGGTCGGCGACGAGGCCTAGCCCGACGAGGCGCGGTCGGCGTCGATCGTGTGGTAGCCGGCGGGCCACAGATCGATCTGCGGGCGGCCGTGGATGCCCTGGATGAGCGCGATCTCGCCGACGTGGTAGGCCTCGTGAGTGATCATCCGGAGCAGCAGGGAGCGGCGAGTGAATCGGTCGGTCCGCTCGGCGCGCACCCGGACAACGACCTCGTCGAGCATCGCCGGCGTCCAGCTCCGGAGGATCCCCTCGACGATCGCCCAGGTGGACGTCCAGGCGTGGACGAGCTCGACGGCCGAGCGGGGCCGCGCGAGATCGTCCTCCCAGCCGGTGTTCGCGGCGTCCGTGAACGGCGTCCCCTCGGCGCCCGGGGCGCCCATGACGTCGCACAGCCAGTACACGCGCGTCCCGGCGGCGTGGCCGGCGATCGCCCAGATCGGCCAGTGGGTGCTCGACGTCGGGTCGCCGGCGTTGGCCCGCAGCGCAAGCTCCTCATCGGACATCGCGCCGAGGTCGGCCACGACGAGGTCGTTGTAGCGCCGCCAGTCGCCGTAGACCGCCTCGAGGCTCATCGGCGTGGCGCGGACCAGGGCCGCGAGGTCATGAGCCGGTGATGAACTCGCCGCCGTCGACGCTGATGACGTCGCCGTTGATGAAGCCCGCCCCGGGGCCGGACAGCGTCACGATCGCGTTCGCCACGTCCTGGGGCGTCGTCATCCGGCCCGTCGGGTTGCGGCGGAGGGTGATGTCGATCATCTGCTGGGCCTCGGGGATCTTGCGGAGGGCCGGCGTGTCGGTCACGCCGGCGCGGATGGCGTTGACGGTCGCCCCGGTGCCCTTCCTAGCCAGCTCCATCGCCAGCTGCCGGACGTGGCTCTCGAGGGCCGCCTTGGCGGACGACACCACGCCATAGCTCGGCACGACGCGGGTCGAGCCCTCCGAGGTCATCGCGAAGATCCGCGAG
>DATEZX010000145.1:0-4200 GCA_035255225.1 Candidatus Limnocylindrales bacterium | reverse complement strand
CAACTCGGGGGTCATCACCAGCCAGATCCTCCGCGGCATCGCCGAGGGCCTCGCCGGCAAGGCGCGGTTCAACGCCCTCGATCTCGCCAATGCCCTCGACGCCGGCACGCGGGCGGCCTACGGCGCGGTGGCGAAGCCGGTCGAGGGCACGATCCTGACCGTCATCCGGGAGGCGTCGGTCGCCGCCGTCCAGACGGCCGAGGAGAACCGCGACCTGGAGACGGTCCTCGGCGCGACCGTCGAGGCGGCACACGACGCGGTCGCCAAGACCCCGACGCTGCTGGCGATCCTGCGCGACGCCGGCGTCGTCGACTCGGGCGGCGAGGGCCTCTACCGCCTGATGCACGGGGCCTTGCAGTACACGCTCGGCACGACGGGCCGAGCGGCTCGCGGCGGGGCCACGCGCGGTCGTGGAGCCCCTGCCTCCGTCCTCGTCGCCCACGCCGACGAGGGCTTCGGCTACGAGACGATGTTCCTGCTCCAGGCGAGGCCCGGCGCCTCGCTCGACGTGGACGCGATCCGGAGCCATCTCGAGTCGATCGGCGACTCGGTCCTGGTCGCCGGCGACGCGGCCGCGGTCAAGGTCCACGTCCATGGCGAGCACCCCGACGCCGCCATCGGCTACGGCCTCTCGCTCGGGAGCCTGTCGCGGATCAGCGTCGAGAACCTCGACCACCAGACCCGGGACGTCCGCGAGACCCGGGCCGCCGCCTTCACCGCGGAGCGCTCGGCGACCGTCGGGTCGAGCGCGGCCATCGGGGCCGGGGCGGCCGCATCAGCGTCGTCGATCGAGCGAGCCGACGCCGACTCGCCGAACGGTCGCGACGGTTCGACGTCGGCGGGCGATCTCCTGCCGCTCGCCGTCGTTGCCGTCGCGGCCGGGGAAGGCCTCGCGGCGATCTTCCGGGACTTCGGGGTGCAGCAGGTCATCCTCGGCGGCCAGGCGGCGAACCCGAGCACCGGTGAGCTGCTCGCAGCCGTCCGCGCGGTGCCGGCGCGTGAGATCCTCGTCCTCCCCAACAACCCGAACGTCGTGCTCGCCGCCCGCCAGGTCGCCGATCTCGCCGACCGGCCGGTCGCGGTCGTCGCGACCCGGAACGCCGCCGAGGGCTTCGCCGCGCTCCTCGCGCTCGACCCGACGAAGGGCGCAGCCGACAACGCCCCCCAGATGACCGCCGCAGGACGGAGCGTCCAGAGCCTGTCCGTCACCGCCGCCACCCGCGATGCGACGATCGGCGGGCGGCCGGTGAAGGCCGGCCAGTGGATCGTCCTCGACCCGGACGATGGGCTGATCGGGTGCGACGACGACCCGACCGCCGCCTCCCTGGCGGGCATCCGCGCCCTGACGCCGGGCTTCGAGCTGGTGACGCTGTACTACGGGGCCGACGCCGACCTCGCGTCGACCGAGGCGCTCGCCCGCCGGGTTCGCGAGGTCGCGCCGGCGGCCGAGGTCGAGGTCGTCCATGGCGGCCAACCTCACTACCGCTACCTGATCTCGGCCGAGTAGGGGAGTGGCGCACCCGGAGCGTCCAGTCCTGCTCGATGCGCGAATCGGGGCCTCGGGTCTGCCCGGGGCGGGCGCCGTGGCTCGTGTCCGGCGGCGCCTCGGCATCGAGACGGTTCGCGACCTGCTGTTCCACCTGCCTCGCCGCTACGACGACCTGCGCGAGATGCGCCGGCTCGGGGACCTGGTCTGGGCCGCCGACGGCGAGGCCGTCTCGGCCCGGGTGAGGGTTGCCTCACTCCGTGTCGAGCCGACCTTCCGCCGGCGCGTCCAGCGGACGATCGCGGAGCTGGAGGACGAGACCGGCAGCCTGACGGCGACGTGGTTCGGCCGGCGGTTCATCGAGCGGCGGCTCAAGGCCGGTGACCGGGTCGTCGTGAGCGGCCGGCTCAAGCGCTTCGGCGGTGGCTTGTCGCGGCTGACCCTCGACAACCCGGAGTTCCAGCGCGACGACGGCGGCGAGCTGCTCCACGCTGGACGGATCGTCCCGATCTACCGCCTCACCGCCGGGGTCACCGGAACGAGCCTGCGACGGGCCATCCGCGGCGCGCTGGACGCGATCGGCCACGACTACCCCGAGTACGTCCCGCGCGAGATCCTCGATCCGCTCCGCCTGCCGGCGATCGGCGAGGCGCTCGAGGAAGCCCACTTCCCGACGTCGTTCGAGCGCCGCGACCAGGCCCTCGACCGCCTCGCGTTCGACGAGCTCATGGCCCTCCAGGTCGGCATGGTCGGCCGGCGGCGGGGCCGGGTCAGGAGCCGGTCCGTGGCAGTGCGAATCGACGCCGCCGCGGACGTCCAGATCCGCGAGGCCGTGCTCGACGGACTCTCGACGAAGATCGGGCGGGACGTCGCCTTCACGCCGGATCAGGCGCGCGCCCTCGACGACGTCCGGGGGGACCTGGCGGGGACCACGCCGATGCTCCGCCTGCTCCAGGGCGACGTCGGCTCGGGCAAGACGGCCGTCGCCGCGTGGGCCCTCGCGGCCGTCGCGTTGGCGGGTCGCCAGGCGGCCCTCCTCGCGCCAACGGACCTCCTCGCCCGCCAGCACCAGCGCACCCTCGCCGAGCTGCTTGCCGGCCTCGACCTGCCAGTCGAGCTCCTGACGGGCTCACTGCGCCCGACCGACGCGGCTCGGGTTCGCGACCTGCTCGCCGGCGGGATGGCCTCGATCGTCGTGGGGACACACGCCCTCTTCTCGGAGGCGTCGGCCTTTGGCGACCTCGCCCTCGTCGTCATCGACGAGCAGCACCGCTTCGGGGTCGAGCAGCGCTCGGCGCTCGAGGCGAAGGCGCGCGGAGGAACGCCCCACGTGCTGCTCATGACCGCGACCCCGATCCCGCGAACCCTCGGCCAGGTGCTGTACGCCGACCTGGACGTCACCGACCTGCGGACCCAGCCGGAGGGCCGCGTGCCGATCCGGACAGGGCTTCGCGACCCCGCTGATCTGGAGGGCACGTGGCGGTTCGTTCGCGATCAGGCTGCGGCGGGCCGTCGGACGTTCGTCGTCGTCCCGCGCATCGCCGCCGCGGCGTCCGATGACGGCGAGGCGGAGTCGGACGACGATGCGGTGGCCGCCGCCGCGATCGCCGCCGAGGCCGAGCACCGCCGCCTGACCGAGGTCCTCGCCCCGCTTCGCGTCGGCCTCGTCCACGGCCGGATGAAGCCGGCCTTGCGCGACGCCGAGATGGCTCGCTTCCGCGACGGTGACCTCGACGTCCTGGTCGGCACGACGGTCGTCGAGGTCGGCGTCGACGTGCCGGAGGCGACGATGATGGTCGTCGAGGGCGCGGATCGGTTCGGGCTGGCACAGCTCCACCAGCTCCGGGGCCGGGTCGGCCGCGGGACGGCCGAGTCGTACTGCGTCCTCGTGTCGGACACCGACGACCCGGTCGCGAGGGCCCGGCTCGTCGCGGTCCAGGAGATCCGCGACGGCTTCGCGCTGGCCGAGCGTGACTGGGAGCTGCGACGGGAGGGCAACGTCCTGGGGCTCGTCCAGAGCGGCCTGCCCGAGCTGCGCGTCGCTTCGCTTCAGCGCGAGCGCCACCGCTCCCTCGCCGTGGCGGCGCGGGAGGCGGCGGAGCGGCTGCTCGACGACTCGGGCACGCTTCCGGAGGCGCTGGCCCCGCTGGCCCACGAGCTCCGGTCGGGCTGGCTGGCGTCGATCGCCGAGGCCGACCCGGCAGGCGCCGCGTGACACGAACCGCGTCGTCGCGTCGAGGCGGCGCCGGGCCCGGCGACGGCCGGCCCGGCGCGGGGCGGGTCATCGCCGGCTCGGCGCGCGGCATCCGGCTCGTCGGCCCGGCCGAGGGGGTGCGGCCGCTGGGCGACCGGTTGAAGCAGGCGATGTTCGCGATCCTCGAGCCGGCGATCCGTCGCGGAGCGGTCCTCGACCTCTTCGCCGGCACCGGCGCGGCCGGGATCGAGGCCCTCTCGCGAGGCGCCGCGTCGGCCACGTTCGTCGAGCTCGACGGACGCGCGATCGAGGCGCTCGAGCGGAACCTCGTCGCGACCCATCTCGCCGGTCCGGCGGCGACGATCGTTCGCGCCGAGGCCCTCACCTGGCTCACCCGGTCGCTCGCCGGTCCGGGGTTCGCGGTCGTCATCGTCGACCCGCCGTACGACCGGCCGGACCTGCTCGTCGGGGCACTCGAACGCCTGGCCGCTGCCGGCCCCGGCGTGATCCTGACGGCGAC